>CADCDY010000034.1 GCA_902800245.1 uncultured Prevotellaceae bacterium | reverse complement strand
AGGATGGCAAGGGACAGATGACTGCCATTAACGATGGCTGATGGGAGGATTTTCTCTTGCTATAGATATAAATTAAGGTGAAGAAGTTAGGTGGTTTCAAAAATAGTTTGTATCTTTGCAGCAAGAACAAATATACAGACCAACACATGACACGACAAAGATTATTTTCTACGCTGCTCTTCTTAACCAGCATGCTTTATGTCCATGCCCAGTTTGCCGACCCTCGTGAGAAGTTCAGTATCACGGCTGATGTCGACGGTGCCACAAATAGCGACTATTATTGGAAAAGCGACAAAGGAGAGCGTCTGGAAGAAGGACGTCTGAAGCACGGTGTTGCTGCTCGTGTGCGAGCTAACCTCAAAGTGCTTGGCAATCGGCAGTTCTCCCTCTCCGTATCACCGTTCTATCACTACAGCAACAAGGAGTTGAATACCAACGGCACTTACGGCACTCTGCTGCTTGATGTCCCTCACAATCACCACCATTATGGTAGTAATCTCATTGCCAACTACAATACGCTCTGGCTTGGCAAACCTTTCACCCTCATGGCTATGGGCACCGCCAACTTCTCGCAGTATGGCTATGAATGTATCTCCGGCATGGTTGGCGGCATCTTCAGCATCACGCGCAACCAGAGAACCTACTTAGGTCTGGGTGTCATTTGTCTGATAGGAACCTCAGTCTCCTGGCCACTCTATCCGATGTTTATCTACAACCACCAGTTCAACAATCGCTGGAGCATCAACTGCATGGAGGTCAACAACTACCTCAACTACCAGGCCTCTCGCGCTTTGCGTTTATCACTTGGTATGGAGCTGGAGAGCGACAAGTTCTATCTCCGTCCCAAGATTGCTGACCTTCCAGAGAAAATGGAAATCAGCCAAGTGACTGAACGTTTCGGCTTCTTCACCAACATCCAGGCCAGCCGTGAGCTTTCTTTCAATATCGGATTAGGCGCAGCAGTTCCATTCTACGGTCGTCTCCGTCAAAGCGGCCACAATAAGACCTATATGACGTTGCACGATCATGTCAAGCCCTTTGTGCGCCTGCGTGTCAAGTACACTATCAGTCAGCAATCGAAATAATTCCGGCAGCTACGGGTAAGTGAAAGACCCTCTTTTTATATCTTATTTTTTTCTTTTTAGCACAAATCTTTTGGGCAGTTTCTGCCATTTGCCGTTCTTGGGGACCTTGAGAGTGCTGCCGGACTCCTGACGGAAGACATAGAGGGAGTCGTTAACGCGCGTCAGTGTCGCCGTCAGGTCCTCGCTACCAAAGTCGTTGATGAGTTGCAGTTCGGCTTTCTCCTCGTTCTTTACTTTACAAGAGGTGATGACCCAGCAGAACGAGTTGTGTTCCTTGCCCAGATATCCAGGCAACTTGCCGTAGAGCGACTGTCCTGGCACCTCGACGTCCTGGTCGTAGAGGTTGATGCGTAGGTAGACGCTAAACTCATTATTATATAGGTACGCGCGAAAAGACTTGTCTTCCTTCTGAGCAAAAAGCACAGTACAGCACATTTGCAGTATAGTAAGTAGAATTATTTTCTTCATAACATTTTTTACATTTTGTCTTTTTTGTGCGCCAAAGTTACTAAATCTAAATCAATAAAATGCTGATTTATAGAAAAATAAATGTAAAAAGCCTATAGTTTTTAGTTTTTTTTAATTATCTTTGCCGCACAAATACATATATTAATATGGCAAAGGAATATTTTAAGCCTGATTACATCTTCGAATCGAGTTGGGAAGTTTGTAACAAAGTAGGTGGTATCTACACTGTACTTTCTTCTCGTGCGAGGACGTTACAGGAGGAAATGAAGGACCATATTATCTTTATTGGTCCTGACTGTTGGAAGGAAAAGGAATGTCCCTATTTCAAGGAGGACAACTCTATCTTTGCAGAGTGGCAATGGGCTGCAAAAGAAGGTAACAATGAGCAAGGATTGCCTGCATTGAAGGTCAGGGTAGGGCGTTGGACCGTTCCTGGCGAGCCGATAGCCATTTTGGTTGACTTTGTTCCTTTTTTCGAACAAAAGAACGATATTTACACTTGGTTGTGGGAACACTATAGCGTTGATTCGTTGCATGCATACGGCGACTACGACGAGGCCTCGATGTTTTCCTATGCTGCCGGACTGGTAGTAGAGAGACTGTACAAGTTTAATGTTGAACGTGGTACGTTCAACAAAGATACCAAGGTAATTTATCACGCCAACGAGTGGATGTGCGGCCTGGGGGCACTTTACATCAACAACAAACTGCCTCAGATCGGTACCGTCTTTACGACCCACGCCACCAGCATCGGTCGTTCGATAGCAGGCAACATGAAGCCCCTCTACGACTATCTTTTTGCTTATAATGGTGATCAGATGGCCGGTGAGTTGAATATGGAGTCGAAACACTCCATTGAAAAGCAGACCGCTTGGCATGTGGACTGTTTTACTACTGTCAGTGATATTACTGCCAATGAATGCAAGGAGCTCCTTGACAAACCTGTCGATGTGGTTTTACCCAATGGCTTCGATAATAGCTTTGTACCGAAGGGAGCTGTGTTTAATAGCAAGCGTAAAGCTGCCCGTAAGCGTCTGTTAGAGGTTGCTAACGCTCTGTTGGGCGAACAACTCGGTGACGATACGTTGATTGTGTCAACATCTGGCCGCTACGAGTTCCGCAACAAGGGTATCGACGTTTTCGTAGAGGCCATGAACCGTCTACTGCGCGACCGCAACTTAAAGAAGAAGGCCGTTGCCTTCATCGAAGTTCCTGGTTGGGTTGGTGAGCCTCGTAAGGACCTGCAGGAGCGTCTTCTTGAAAATAAGGAATACACGGAGCCGCTGGAGGTTCCTATGCTGACTCATTGGCTCCACAATATGAGCCAAGACAACGTACTGGGTATGTTGAAGTACTATGACATGCACAACCGCAAAGAGGATAACGTCAAGGTCATTTTCCTTCCGTGCTACCTCGACGGTACTGATGGCATTCTCAATATGACCTATTACGATGTAGTGTTGGGCAACGATCTCTGCATCTACCCGTCTTACTACGAGCCTTGGGGCTACACACCATTAGAGGCTGTTGCTTTCAAGGTGCCCTGTGTCACCACTGACCTTGCAGGTTTCGGGCTTTGGGCCAACAAGGTGTTCGGTCACTATGGCGAGCTGAAGGACGGCGTGAAGGTCATCCATCGCACAGACTACAACTATTCTGAGGTGGCCGATGCCATCAAGGACACCGTTGCTGCCTTCTCGGCCATGTCGCAGAAGGAGGTAGACGAATGTCGCAAACATGCCGAGGCACTGTCGAAGAAAGCCCTGTGGAGTGAGTTCATCGCTTATTACCATGAGGCCTACGATATTGCCCTGCGCAAAGCAAATGAGAGAATAAACAAATAAGATAAGAACAAAACTTTATAGTAACCGTTATGAAAATTAAAGCTGATTATGCAAATGCTCCTCAGTGGAAGATTCTGACTGTGAAGTCGAGCCTTCCCGAGCAACTGAAGTGTTTGGATGAGATTGCCCACAACATGTGGTGGGTATGGAATTTTGAGGCACGTGACTTGTTCCGTGACCTCGACCCTGAGATTTACCACGACGTAAAGCACAATCCTGTGATGCTGCTCGAGCGTCTGACCTTTGAGCGCAAGGAACAAATCCTGAAAGACAAGGCTCTGATGAAGCGCATCAAGGACGTTTATACCCAGTTCCGTAAGTATATGGACGTGAAGCCCGATACCAAGCGTCCGTCAGTCGCTTACTTCTGCATGGAGTACGGTATCCACTCGGCCCTGAAGATCTACAGTGGCGGTCTGGGTATGCTCGCAGGTGACTATGTGAAGGAAGCCAGCGACTCTAACGTCGATATGTGTGCTGTTGGTTTTCTCTATCGTTTCGGCTACTTTACGCAGAGTCTTTCTATGGACGGACAGCAGATTGCCAACTACGAGACTCAGAACTTCGGTTCGCTGCCCATTGAGCGCCAGCTCGACAAGGACGGCAACCCACTGGTGATTGATGTGCCCTATACAAACTATATGGTTCACGCTTATGTATGGCGTGTCAACGTTGGTCGTGTGAAGCTCTATTTGCTGGACACCGACAACGAGATGAACTCCGAGTTCGACAAGCCTATCACTCACAGCCTTTATGGTGGTGACTGGGAGAACCGACTGAAGCAGGAAATTTTGCTCGGTATCGGTGGTATGCTGCTGCTGAAGAAGTTGGGCATCAAGAAGGATGTCTATCATTGCAACGAGGGCCATGCAGCACTCTGCAACCTGCAGCGTCTGTGCGACTACATCGAGGAGGACGGACTGACCTTCAATCAGGCTCTGGAGCTGGTTCGCGCCAGTGGTCTTTATACTGTTCATACTCCGGTTCCAGCAGGTCACGACTACTTTGAGGAGGGCCTGTTTGGCAAGTACATGGGTGGCTATCCCGCCAAATTGGGTATCAGCTGGGATGAGTTCATCGGCATGGGTCGTACCAATCCCGACGACAAGGGCGAGAAGTTCTGTATGAGTACCTTCGCCTGCAATACTTGTCAGGAGGTCAATGGTGTTAGCTGGCTCCACGGAGAAGTTTCCAAGAAGATGTTTGCTAACATCTGGGCAGGTTACTATCCTGAGGAAAACCATGTCGGTTACGTCACCAACGGTGTTCACTTCCCCACATGGGCTGCTGCAGAGTGGCTCCGTGTATATGCCAAGTACTTCGACAAGAACTTCTTGCACGACCAGTCGAACGAGCAGATTTGGCACGGCATCTACGATTGTCCCGATGAGGAAATCTGGGCTACCCGCCAGGCTTTGAAGGCTAAGCTGTTCGAATATATCAAGGTACAATTCCAGGAGACCTGGCTAAAGAATCAAGGTGATCCTGCACGTGTTGTAAAATTGGTTGAACGCTTCAACCCCAACGCATTGGTTATCGGCTTCTGCCGTCGTTTTGCTACTTACAAGCGTGCTCACCTGCTGTTTACTGATTTGGATCGTCTTTCACGTATTGTCAATAATCCCGAGCGTCCTGTTGTCTTCCTGTTCGCAGGTAAGGCTCACCCCGCTGATGGCGCTGGCCAGGGCTTGATTAAGAAGATCTTCGAAATCTCTCAGCGTGAGGAGTTCCAGGGCAAAGTTATCTTCCTCGAGGACTACGACTTCCTGCTGGCTCGCCGCCTCGTATCGGGTGTCGACATCTGGATGAACACTCCGACGCGTCCTTTGGAGGCTTCCGGTACATCTGGCGAGAAAGCCGAGATGAACGGTGTTGTCAACCTCTCCGTCAAGGACGGTTGGTGGCTGGAAGGCTATCGCGAAGGTGCTGGCTGGGCACTCACCGAGAAGCGTACCTATCAGAACCAGGGCTATCAGGATCAGCTCGACGCTGCTACCATTTACAGCTTGTTGGAGAACGAGATTATTCCTCTCTATTATAATAAGGATAAGAAGACCGGCATCTCGAAGGGTTGGATCAAGGTCATCAAGAATTCGATAGCCACGATTGCTCCTCACTACACGATGAAGCGTCAGTTGGATGACTACTATTCGAAGTTCTACGAGAAGCAGGCTAAGCGTTTCAAGGAACTTGCGAAGAACGACTATCGTCTGGCCAAGGAGATTGCTCAGTGGAAAGAGGCCGTTGCCGAGCGTTGGGATGCCATCAATGTCGTCAGCTGCGAGTCAACCGCTCCTCAGTCTGGCCTCCATGAAACTGGCGTTGAGTACACGCTGCGCTATGTCATTAACGAGCAGGGCCTCGACGACGCTGTAGCTTTGGAGAAGGTGAATGTTGCTATAGACAAGGATGGCAACGAGCATGTGTTCTCTATCGAGCCGTTGAAGATGGTGGGTCACGAGGGTAACAATTACACCTTCGAGGCTGTCCATTCGCCTAAGCAGTCTGGTCAGTATAAGTCGGCTATCCGCATGTATCCGAAGAACAAGAACTTGCCTCATCGTCAGGACTTCTGTTATGTGAAGTGGTTAGCATTGCCTAACTTATAAGATAAGGTGTGGTCGAAAATTATATAATAAAGTTCCCTCATGTGTAATGGGGGAACTTATTTTTTTTATTAAATTTTCTTGGCAGTTCGCTCGATTTGCATTAAATTTGCACCAAAATAAGTTTATCAGATATGAGAAGAATCGGTTTTGCAGCATTGATGCTGTTGTTGGCAGTGATGGTTCCTGCCGCAAATCAGTTAGAGTTGAAGGACATTACGAAGGGTGAGTTTCGCGGTGAGTCAATGGCTGCCGTTAAGCCGCTGAGTGACGGTGAGACGTATGCCCAGTTGAGTAGTGACGGACAGCGTATTGAACAGTATTCGTTCAAGACGGGCAAGCAGGTTGGTGTGCTGTTTGACGCCAAGAATGCTAAAGGTGCGAAGATAGACAATGTAGAAGGTTATATTGTCAGTCCAGACGGTCAGCGCCTGTTGATTCAGACGGCAAGTGAGCGTATCTATCGTCGTTCTTTTACAGCCACATATTATATATATTCGGTGAGGAACAACCGCTTGGAACCGTTGTCGGAGAACGGTCCGCAGCAGGCTCCGCTATTCTCTCCTGATGGTTTGCAGATTGCTTTTGTCAGAGATAATAACATCTTCATTGTCAAGCTGTTATACGATAACGCAGAAGTGCAGATTACAAAGGATGGCAAGCGTAATGAAGTCATCAACGGCATTCCCGATTGGGTGTATGAGGAGGAGTTCAGTCTTGCACGTTCGATGGTATTCACTGCCGACAGCAAGCAACTGGTTTGGGTGCGCTACAATGAGAGAGACGTGAAGGAATTCTCTATGCCGATGTTCAAAGGCTTGAAGCCAGAGTGTCAGGAGTATGCCGACTATCCTGGTGCCTACAGCTATAAGTATCCGATTGCTGGCGAGCAGAATTCGACCTGCTCCGTTTGGAGCTTCGACATCAGCAGCCGTCAGACGCGCCAGTTGCAGTTGCCGCTGGATGCCGACGACTATATCCCCCGTTTATTGCCGACCAGTCAGCCCCAGCAGGTTGCTGTCTATACGCTGAACCGCCATCAAGACTGTCTGCGTATATTTATGTGTAACCCGCTGTCGACGGTATGTAAGCAGGTCATTGAGGAAAAGGTCGATAAGTATGTCCGTGAGGAAGCGATGGATGGTATTCAGATTACCGAGCGCCACATCCTTGTGCCCAGCGACCGCACTGGTTGGATGCACCTCTATCTGTATAATCACAATGGTCAGCTGCTGCGTCAGGTTGACGAAGGCAACTATGAGGTCAGCGACGTCTACGGTTATGATGAGAAGACTGGAGACACCTACTTTGCCTCTCACGAGAATGGTGCTACCGACCAGCGCGTGTGGGTAGCTCATCAGAACGGTAAGCGTGAGTGTCTGACTCCGACAGCAGGTTGGAATACCGCTATCTTCAGTTCCGACTACAAGTACTTCATCCACACGTGGAGTAATATCGACACACCGCCCGTGTATTCGCTCTGCAGCAATACCGGCAAGGAATTGATGACGCTGATTGACAACAAGGCACTGTGTGATAAGCTGAAGGGTTATCAGCTTGGGAGAACCGAGCTGCTTACGATTAAGACTGGCGAGGGCGTAGAGCTGAACGCGTGGATGGTGAAGCCCGCCGATTTTGACGCCTCGAAGCGTTATTCCGTCATTATGTATCAGTACGGCGGTCCTGGGAACCAACAGGTTGCTGACCGTTGGAATATCGGAATGAACGGTCAGGGTGCTATTCTTGAGCAGTATCTCTGCCAGCAGGGTTTCATCTGTGTCTGTGTCGACAATCGCGGCACAGGCGGACGCGGAGCAGCATTCGAGAAATGCACCTACCAGCAGTTAGGTCAACTGGAGGCGAAGGACCAGGTGGAAGCGGCTTTGTGGTTGGGTCAGCAACCCTATGTTGATAAAGAGCGTATTGCCATTTGGGGCTGGAGTTTCGGCGGTTTCAATACGCTGATGGCGATGTCCGAAGGCCGTGAGGTGTTCCGTGCTGGAATTGCCATTGCCCCTCCGACCTCTTGGCGCTATTACGACACCATCTATACTGAGCGCTTTATGCGTACGCCGAAGGAGAATCCGGTAGGTTATTACGACTGCCCGATTACCCGTGCTGAAAAATTGCACGGCACGTTATTGCTGGTGCATGGATTGGCGGACGATAATGTACACTTCCGCAATACCGCCGAATATACGGAGGCGCTGGTGCAGGCCGATAAGGACTTCCGCCAGTTGGTGTACACCAACCGCAATCACAGCATTTACGGAGGGAATACGCGGAACCATTTATTCCGTCAATGCGTGAAGTTCTTTATTTCTTCTTTACAGGATCACAGGTGAGGCCGCAACCGAGCTTCTTGAAGATCTTGCGGTCGACCTCAGAGAGCATTACCGTCGAGTGAACCTGGCAACCTTTCAGACGAGGCAGTTGGGCCAACGCCTGACGACATTGCTCGTCGTCCTTCGACAGCACGGAGAGTGCCACCAATACCTCGTCAGTATGCAGGCGTGGATTCTTGCCACCCAGATACTCAATCTTCGTCTTCTGAATCGGTTCAATGAGGCTCTGCGGAATCAGCTTTGCCTCGTGGTCAATGCCTGCCAGATGCTTTGTCGCGTTCAACAACAATGCTGCCGAACAGCCGAGTAGGGGAGAACTCTTGGCAGTGATGATGGTGCCGTCCTCCAGTTCCATTGCCGACGACGTGTGGCCCGACAGTTCCTGTTTGGCTTGTGCGGCAACCGTCACGCGGCGATAGGCCGTCGAAATCTTTGCCTGATTGAACAGCATCAGAATCTTGTTCACCTCGCGCTCGTTGTCAACACCGTCTGCCATTTTGTTCGTCGCAGTGTAATAACGACGGATGATTTCGTCGCGGCTGGCGTTGCAGCACACCTCGTCGTCCGAGATGCAGAATCCCACCATGTTGACGCCCATGTCTGTCGGGCTTTTATAGGGGTTCTCGCCGTAGATGCCCTCAAACAGCGCATTCAGCACGGGGAATATCTCAATATCGCGGTTGTAATTGATTGCAGTCTTGCCGTAGGCTTCGAGGTGGAACGGGTCAATCATATTGACGTCGTTCAGGTCGGCCGTAGCTGCCTCGTAGGCAATGTTTACGGGATGCTTCAGCGGCAGGTTCCACACGGGGAACGTCTCAAATTTCGCGTAACCCGCACGGATGCCGCGCTTGTTTTCATTGTACAGCTGCGACAGACATACCGCCATCTTACCGCTTCCTGGTCCTGGTGCCGTGATGATAACCAACTGTCGCGACGTCTCTACGTAGTCATTCTTGCCGAAGCCCTCGTCGCTGGCAATGAGCTCGACGCTATGAGGATAGCCGTCAATCAGGTAATGCACGTACGACTTGATGCCCATACGTTCCAGACGGTGACGGAACTGATCAGCCGCGTGTTGGCCATTGTAGTGCGTAATAACCACCGACCCTACCATGAAGTCGCGCTCCATAAACTCGTCGCGCAATCGTAGCACGTCCTCGTCGTAGGTAATGCCTAGGTCGGCGCGCACCTTGTTCTTCTCAATATCCTCGGCACTGACAACAATGACGATTTCCAGTTCGTCGCGCAGCTGGGCAAACATCCTCAGCTTCGAGTCAGGCTTGAATCCCGGCAGTACGCGTGAGGCGTGATGGTCGTCAAACAGTTTGCCGCCTAACTCCAGATATAGTTTTCCGTCGAACTGCGCAATACGCTCGCGAATGTGCTCCGACTGTATCTTCAGATACTTCTCGTTATCGAATCCAATCTTCATCTTTTCTACTTCGTTATTACGATATAACGTTTTACGAACTATTTCTTGCGCTGCTGTTGCTGCTGGCGCATAGCGTCAGCCTGCTTCTGCATGGCCTCCAGTCGGGCGGCCAGTCCGCTCTGCTTCTTGGGGTTGTTTTTGTTAGCCTGATAGTTAGCCTCCAGAATGGCCAGCAACTTCGCGTCGTCGGTGGTTTTGCGCAATGTGTACATGATGGCAGCCGACATAAACAGCGAGATGAAGTAGTAGAAGTTCAGGCCTGACGAGTAGTCATTGAAGATGAAGAAGAACATCAGCGGCATGATGTACATCATCCACTGCATCACTTTCATCTGATCAGCTTGTGCACCTACCATCTGATCCTTCTGTTGCTGCATGGAGAACCACGTGTAAACAAGCTGTGCACCACAGAACAGGATACACGTCAGCGACAGGTGGTCGCCGATGCCCCAGATGTTTTTGCCCCACTCAATGATGGGGTCGTACGTCGACAGGTCGCTCATCCAAAGGAAGCTCTCGCCGCGCAGTTGGATAGCGTTTGGCACGAAGAAGAACATGGCTAGCCAGATAGGCATCTGAATCAACATTGGCAGACAGCCGCTCAGGGGCGAAACGCCGTATTTCGAGTAGAGCGACATCATTTCCTGTTGTTTCTTCATCTGGTCCTCGGGCTTGTCGTACTGCTTGGTGGCCTCGTCGAATTTCGGCTTCAGTACGCGCATCTTCGCGCTGGACATATAGCTCTTCTTTACCATCGGGAACGTGATGACCTTCAACAGTATCGTGATGAGAATCAGTACGATACCCATATTCAGTCCGAATCCCGTCAGCCAGTCGAACACGTACAGCGTGAACCAGCGGTTGATATAGCGCAACAGCCACCAGCCTAAATCCACGAGTTGTTCCAGGTCGAGGTCCTTGCCGAATGCGCTCTGCTGCTCGACGTCCTGAATCAGTCGGAAATTGTTGGGGCCGATATACATTTCAAACTCCGAGGGCTTTGCGCCTGTGGGGTCGAAGGCCGTCTTCATGCGGGCGTCGAAGTGCTTCAGGTATCCAGAGCCCTTTTCGTCCAACGTGCTCGTCAGTTGTGCACCTGCAGCGAAATTGTCCTTCGAAATGAGCGCAACGCTAAAGAACTGGTTGCGGAAGGCAATCCAGTCGGTTTGTTCCTCGGTTTCTTCCTGTTTGTCGCTACTGTCACTCAACTTGTCGGTACTGCCGCTCTTGCTCTCCTTATAATATATAGAGGTATAGCGGTTTTCAAACGAGAAACCTTTCTCCTGCTGGCGGCAATGGTCCGTCCACGCTATTTCCATCTCCTTGTACGATGGGGCAAACACGTTGGCCAAGCCTTTCGTTTCAACCGTCATTGACAACAGATAGTCCTTGCCCAGGCGGTATTTCAAGGCAATCTCTCCGCCGTTTTGGGCCTTTGCCGTCATTGTCACGCTGTTGTCCGTCTGATCCGACGGAGTGAAGTATAGGTCGCTTGTCACGATGTTGTCCTGTTTGCCAGCCAGCATAAACACGAGGTCCTGGTCTTTCGCGTCAAACAGTGTGACATTGTTTGTACCGTCAATGCTGTTGAAGTCCTTGATGACTGCCTTGCGGATGACACCGCCTTTCGTGTCGAGCGTCAACTCCAATTTGTCGTTCTTCAGCGTCACCTTCTCCGAAGTGCCTGTCAGGGCGGAATAGAAGAGGGCAGTGGTGTCGGCGCCAACTGACCCGGCGGCCGAATCACCGGGCACTGTGCTTTGCTGTTTAGCGGCAAGGGCTGCGGCTTTTTCGGCCTTGGCTGCCAGCTCCTGCTGGGCGGCAGCAATGCTGTCCTGAATACGTGCGGCCTCAATTTGCTCTGCCGAGGGCTGGTTCCACCAGCTGAATCCTATCAGTACGACGGCAATCAGTACGAAGCCGATAATGGTGTCTCTATTCATATTTTTTATTCGTTTTTGTTTCTATTTGACCCAATTAAGCCGCAAAATTACGAAAAAAAGCGCAAAAAACCAAAAGTTTTTGCTTTTTTCCGAACTTTTATCTACCTTTGCACTCAGTTATGAAGTACAAGTATTATTTTATTCTGTTGATGGTGCTGCTGACGACGGGTGCGTCAGCCCAGCGTAAGAAGAATATGAAAGCGGCCGTATCCGATACAGCCCAAGTGGTGAAGAACTACCAAGACTCCTTGCGTGTATTGCGGCAACGGCTCGATTCCGTGCAACGTATTAATGAGGCCTTGCGTACCGAGAGCGATGACGGACGCTACTACCGACTCTTCGCGCCCGCTACGTTCTACCATTCTGGTGCTAACAAGGTCCTTTCGCTTACACCTCAGACAGGTGATGAAGTGACAGATGCTGTCGATGCAACCTTGCTGTCACTTTATATGCGTCGTCCCGACCTCATCAGTGCCTACGAGAGTCAACTCAAGGAAGCTGGTTCCATTCGCTATGATGTCAACAAGAAATTGAACCAGCATGTGGACATTGTCGAAAAGGCTGCTCCCGTTCCTGAGGAGATTGGCATTGACAACCCCATTGCTGTAGAGATTAAGAAGCCTAACTGGTGGAAATTTATCTTTGACGGTTCCCTGCAGTTTATGCAGAACTACGTTTCAGACAACTGGTATAAAGGTGGCGAGTCGAATTATTCGGCCATCGGCGCGCTGACCCTCGAGCTGAACTACAATGACAAGGATCGTGTGTTGTTCGAAAACAAACTTGAGACCAAGCTTGGCTTCCAGACTTCGCGTTCGGACACTGTCCATAAATTCAAGACTAACAACGACCTGCTTCGTCTGACCAGTAAGCTCGGTTTGCAGGCTCACAAGCGCTGGTACTACACGTTGCAACTTTTGGCTTATACCCAGTTTGCACAAGGTTACAAGGCCAACGACCCCTTTGTCTACTCTGACTTTATGTCGCCTTTCAAACTCAATATCGGTATCGGTATGGAGTACAAGGTTGAGGCACTGAACAAGCGTCTGACGGGCTCGCTTAACTTCCTTCCCCTGTCGTTTAACTATATCTACGTCGGTCGCGAGGATCTCGTTACACGTAACGGCATTAGCGAGGGCCATCACTCGAAGGAAGACTTCGGTTCGCAGTTTACTGCCGACCTCCAATGGAAGATTTCCGAGCAGGTGCTTTGGAAGTCTCGCCTCTATGCCAACACGTCGTACAACCGTTCGCTGGTGGAGTGGGAGAACCAGTTTGAGTTGAAGGTGTCGAAGTATATTTCCGCAACCCTTTTCCTCTATCCACGCTTTGATGACTCCAATGCTTATGACGATGACTTGGGTTACTTCCAGTTCCAGGAGTATAGCTCGCTGGGCCTTGCCTATAAGTTCTGAGTCACTGATTGGACAGATTCGACAGAATTTTACTGATTTAAGAATGTTAAAGTTGCTAAAAAAAGAGCGCAAAACGATACATGTATAATATAAAAGTCTTACTTTTGCACGGATTAACGCTTTAAACTGTAACGAAAAGATGAAGAAACTGATATTGACAACGATAGTGTTAGC
Source organism: uncultured Prevotellaceae bacterium (assembly GCA_902800245.1). Classification (GTDB taxonomy): domain Bacteria; phylum Bacteroidota; class Bacteroidia; order Bacteroidales; family Bacteroidaceae; genus Prevotella. Next base: position 5,949 of record CADCDY010000034.1, on the reverse strand, counting down.
CTTCGCGCTGACAGCTGCAATGGCGCAGAAACCCGCACAAATCAAGTTCGAAAAAACTACTCACGACTTCGGAAGTTTTTCTGAGTCCAACCCAAAGGTGACCTGTGTGTTTGCGTTCGAGAATGTTGGTGAACAGCCGTTGGTCATCAATCAGGCCATTGCTTCGTGCGGATGTACCGTTCCTGAGTATACGAAGGAACCAGTAAAGCCCGGCGAGAAAGGCGAAATCAAAGTAACCTACAACGGCGCTGGTAAGTTCCCTGGTCATTTCAAGAAGTCAATCACCGTCCGCACCAATGGAGCCGTCGAAATGACACGTCTCTACATTGAGGGCGATATGACCGAAGCACAGAAATAATCAATTTCTGTTTTGTAAAGAAAACTTGCCTAAAAACGCTCCCGGATTTTAGTGCATTCTGGAGAAAGAAAGACGCGTTCTGCGGACTTTCCAACACTCTTTGCCAAGCAAACTGCCACTCTTCGCCTACCTGTCTGGTTGTTTACCGGTAGCTGTCGACCGTTCAGCTACCGGTAAACAGCTTGACAGCCGGGAGGAGAATTACTCCGAAGCGGAGGAAAAACACTCCGAAAGTACCGAAAATTACTCCGAAACTATTGAAAAAGCCCCTTTTTCGCTATCTTCAAAACGCCCGAATATTACGTCAAAAACGTAAGTTGTTTATTATCAACGCGTTACAAAAATGCATCATATTTCGCGTATTTGAGGCCAAGTTGGGACTTGGTGACTTCCGCGCGAATTTCAGAACAACTTTTGTCGTGATTATTCATAATGACGCTGATGTGTCGAATTCTCTGAGAAAGTTCAGCGTGTGGCGTTACAACGGGCTGATTCTGACTGATGAAAACGAAAATGTAGCTGGAAAATTTGGAACTTTCACATTTTTTCCTTAACTTTGTCCCCCGATATTGTAGAATGAAACTAACTTAAAAAACTTATAACGTATGAAAAAACTAGTATTGATGTTTGTCGCAATGGTGGCTTTCGCAGTCACTGCTGACGCTCAGGGCTTCCTGAAGAGACTGAAGGATCGTGCTGTGAATGCCGCTGAGAATGCGGTTTCTAACAAGGTTGACAGCAAGGTAAATGAAGAAACGAACAAAGCAATGGACGACGTCCTTGATGGCAAGAGTTCCGACCAGTCAAGTAATTCAAAGAATGCTGATGCTGAAGAGGCCGACCCCACTACTGCTACGTCCTCTGACTTCAAGCGTGGATCGGTTATTTTGTTCCAAGACGACGTGACTGCAGAGCAGGTAGGCGAGTTCCCATCTAAGTGGGATTTGTTCCAAGGTACTGTAGAGACTAAGACTCTGGGTGGTGTGAAAGCAATCAATCTGACTGACAATGCCCAGATACAGCCGTTCATCAAGGAAAAGGGAGCCTATCTGCCAGAGGAGTTTACCATTGAGTACGACTTCTATTACTGGCCTACTGGTAATGTTCCTGGCAATGATGGTATCGGTCTGAACGATATGAAGATGATTCTTGCCGTCACCAAGGACCGTTCTGAATACCCTGGCGAAGGATGTGACGGGGGGGAGCTGACTGCATTTGTCCTGAGACATGGTGTCTGTTCTTCTTCAGACCATTCTTATTATTTTAATGGAGACAAGAATGGTAGTTTCGACTACAAGTTCAAGAAGGGTTGGAACCATGTGGCATTGTCGTTTAACAAACGAGCACTGAAGCTTTATTTCAACGACAAGCGTGTGGTGAACTTGCCACGTGTTAACCAACCCACATGGCTGTGCTTCCAAGTCCCCTTTGAATATATTAATCTCACCTTTATCCGCAATGTCGTGATTGCCAAGGGTGCCGTTGCACTCTACGACCGTAATGAGCAGAGTATGACTGCCGTTGAGAAGGCCATTGCCGAGACGGGTAAGTTTGTGACCAACAACATCCTCTTTGAGACTGGCAAGGCCACGCTGAAGTCGGAGTCGATGGCTGAGATCCAGAAGGTGGCTGACTATATGAAGAAGAATCCGACGGCTCGCTTCGAGGTACAAGGCCATACGGACAATCAAGGTTCCGACAAGATTAACGATCCCCTCTCTCAGCAACGTTCCGAGGCAGTGGTAAAAGCTCTCGAAGGTTTAGGTGTTGACGGTTTCAACCTCCGTGCCGTCGGTAAGGGCTCGCATGAACCCGTCGCTGACAACAAGACAGAGGAAGGTCGCGCCAAGAACCGCCGCGTGGAGTTTATCAAGAAATAATTCCTTCGAATGTATTATCAATTCCTAAGCCGCCTGCAACGGGTGACGGTTGCCACCGTGATTTTATGCAGTGCGATGATGCTACCGCTTTGTGCCAGTGCCCAAGGTGATGATTACAACTATACCAATCCCAATGCTGACCAGGGTGCTACCAGCGATGTGGATTGGGTTAGGTTGCTGGAACCCTACTGGCCTGAGTCAACCATTACGTTCTACATGGGTAACGTGAGGTATCAAGGACATATTCACAATACCAATGGGTATCCTACGGTTAAGGAGATTACCAAGATAGCGCACGATGTGATGAACGATATGCACATCAGCGACGGTATGTTGGGCAATATCCAGGATGAAACGTCGGAATACGAACAGCTGTCTGCCACCCAGTGGCACGAAATTGCCCTGAAAGCTATTGAACTGGCAGGTCGCAGCGATGCTAATCCTTACGGAACCTCCTATGCTTTTCTGAGCAATTTTATTCAAACTCTGAAAGCCAAACTGGGGAACGAAGACATGGAGTCGGTGATTCAGCAAGGCAGGGATGATATGTACAATTACTTGCTGGATGAAGGAAAGGGTAAACTCTTGGACAAGTTGGATGATTTTATTCCTGAAGCAGGTGTGAAATTTTCAAATGAAGCGATTGGAAACATCTTAATGGTTTATTCTGCTGCGAAACTAGGCTGGGACCTTGGCGAATTTACGAAAAAATACCATATCTTTGACCGCAAGGAATGGATGAATCAGATGTTGCAGCGACAGATTCTGAAGGAAACGTTCTATATAACAGTGAGTCAAAAGATTGCGGAATTGATGAAAGAACGGTTCAAGAACGGCAAATGGGTGCTGGAGGTTGACACGATTGTGGAACGTAAGGATGCCACGCTGTTCGGCGTTCCCATGAAGCAGAAGTGGCACATGCAGGCTGATTTGCAGAAAATAGACCGCAGTGAGATTAGTCGCAACGGCACGTATCAGGGCCACATGAAAGTGTGGGTAGATCACGAAGACGTTGGACGGTTTGACGTAGCATTCAAGCGGAAAGTGATGCTGAACGATTCGCTGCCCTTCAAATACCTTGTACCTTACTGCGACGTCGAAGACATCAAGGAAGGTGATACGCGAATAGGCGAAAAGATGTATGAGAGTTACGATTTTCAGATGATGGTCGATAAAGACCACCTCAGGATGAGCTGGCCTTTCATTAATAGCCTGAAACAGACTGTTTTTGAGTTTACGACAAATCATACTGGCAAGTTCGGTCTTAACTATGGTAACTACGATGACAGCAGACTTCAGGTTTCCGAGCTTTCAGCCGTGGTGAAATACACTTTCGGATTCTATGGCAAGGCATTAGGCAATAGTCCGACCATCTATGTCAAAAGTCAAGAGAAGGTTAACCATTGGGATTTGCTGAGACAGCATGGGGATTATACTGAAACAATGTATGACTTTGTAAAGGGCGAGAATGTGAAGATTCTGCGTGATGATGTGCTTCTGAAGCCGCTCAAGCAGGATATGGGCTATAGCATCTCAACTGTCAACGACCCCTACCGCAAACTGAGAGAAGGCTCGCCCACTTATAAGCCGCCCGTGCTGCCGATGATGAAGTCTGCACCGGTGAAGGCTGTCGGAAACGATGTGGACGATAATGAACCGGCAGGTGAGAACGGCATCTGGGTATATGACTGGAAATCGACGATGCCTAAGAATATCCTTGAAACGATAGAACACGGCGAGACTATCCTGGCAACTGGCCAGTTGCCGTCAGGATATGCTTACTTGTTGCCTGAAGGTTTAAGCAAGGAAGATGATATCGTCATCATGACGGACACGATGCTTACACTTAGCGTGATGAAGCGTGAGGGTATCGGTTTCGAAGAAATCGTGAGCCGTGTGAAACGTAATGGCTTCAGTGGCAAAACGACTCCCGGTAAGCAATTTTTTGGAAGCAACGGTCAGGGCCAGAATTGTATGGTGACTAATATGTCTGCCAACGGCTATGTGACGGTCGTGATAGAGAATGCTAGCGAGGAGGATGGTGGTGATGTCGAATTAGAAAATATCGGCTCGAACATGGAACGGCTGCAAAAGGAGATGCAGGAAATCTCGAAAGAACTCATGGCACATCCGGAGAAGGCTGACGAATTGCGCGAGAAGATTCTGAAGATTAGTCAGGAGATACAAAAAGAAACGCAACGATTTCAAGAGAAAGTAAGGAAATGAGGCAATTCTTTGTGAAAAAGTAACGATAGGTCAAGAAAAACCAGGAAAGAGCAACAATTTGTTTGTTTTTTCTTGGTTTTTCGCTCAATTTGCACTACCTTTGCAGCTCGATTCGAAAGTTAATGCATTAAACTCAATAAATTATGGCAAAAATGAAAGGCGCCATTGTGGTGGATACTGAGCGTTGCAAGGGATGTCAATTGTGCATCATTGCATGCCCTCAGAAAGTCATCGCACTGGCCAACAAAGTGAATCTGCACGGTTATCCGTATGTGGAGGCTACGAACGAGGAGGCCTGCGTAGGCTGTGCTTCGTGCGGCATTGTCTGCCCCGATGGTTGTATCACCGTGTATCGTAAAAAAATGGAGGAGTAAGATGATGGAAAACCACGCTGCTATTCGTTGCGGATGCGACGGCTATTTCGGCTATCCTATTACTCCGCAGAGTGAAGTGATTGAGACGCTGGCTGAACTGAAGCCTTGGGAAACTACCGGAATGCAGGTGGTTCAGGCTGAGAGTGAGCTGGCATCTATTTATATGGTCTATGGCGCTGCCGGTGCCGGTAAGCGTGCGATGACCTCTTCTTCGTCTCCTGGTGTCGCATTGATGCAGGAGGGTATCACTTATATGGCTGGTGCAGAGGTGCCGGGTGTGTTTGTGAACGTGCAGCGTGGCGGTCCTGGTCTGGGAACTATCCAGCCTTCGCAGGGTGACTATTTCCAGGCTACGCGCGGTGGTGGTAATGGTGACTATAAGGTCATTGTGCTGGCTCCGTCGTCTGTTCAGGAGATGGCTGATTTCGTTGATCTCGCCTTTGAACTGGCCTTCAAATATCGCAACCCTGCCATGATTCTGAGCGATGGTGTGATTGGTCAGATGATGGAGAAGGTGGTGCTGCCTCCTTACAAGCCTCGTCGTACGGACGAGGAAGTCATCAAGCAGTGCCCTTGGGCTTCTACTGGTAAGCCGAAGGGTGGGAGAGAGCGTGTGGTAATTACCTCGCTCGAATTGAAGCCTGAGATTATGGAGCAGCGTAACATCGCTCTCCAGGAGAAATATGCTAAGATTCAGGAGAATGAGGTACGCTACGAGGAGCAGCTGATGGATGATGCCGAGTATGCAATCGTCGCCTTCGGTTCTGCTGCCCGTATCGCTGAGAAGTCAGTAGAGATTGCTCGTGAGAAGGGTATCAAGGTTGGTCTGTTCCGTCCTATCACGCTGTTCCCGTTCCCCATCAAGCAGATTGAGGCATTGTCGAAGAAGGTAAAGGGCATCCTCGTGGCTGAGATCAATGCTGGACAGATGGTGCAGGATGTTCGCCTGGCTGTGAACGGTGCTGTACCCGTCGAGCAGTTCGGACGCTTAGGAGGTATCGTACCTGATCCCGAGGAGATTGTTGAAGCTTTAAAGAAGGTCATGTAAGTTATGGATAGAAATCAAATAGTTCAACCAGAGAACATCGTCTGCAAGAAGCCGACGCTGATG
>CADCDY010000033.1 GCA_902800245.1 uncultured Prevotellaceae bacterium | reverse complement strand
CCGCAGTGAGATCCAGTTGAACATCAAGCGACTGATGGATATTGGTTGCTATCGTGGAGTCCGTCATCGTAACGGTCTGCCCGTTCGTGGTCAGAGCACTAAGAACAATGCTCGTACACGTAAGGGTAAGAAGAAGACTGTTGCTAACAAGAAGAAGGCCACGAAGTAATGTTTAAAGTTTAACGGTTAAAGTTTAAAGATTATGGCAAAGAAAACAGTCACTTCCAAGAAACGTAATGTGAAAGTTACCGCTATCGGTCAGCTTCACGTACACAGCTCTTTTAATAATATCATCGTATCACTCGCCAACGACGAGGGTCAGGTAATCTCTTGGTCTTCTGCAGGTAAGATGGGCTTCCGTGGTTCTAAGAAGAACACTCCGTATGCTGCCCAGATGGCCGCTGAGGATTGCGCCAAGGTTGCTTTCGACCTCGGTCTGCGTAAGGTGAAGGCCTATGTGAAGGGTCCCGGTAACGGTCGTGAGAGCGCTATCCGTGCCTGCCATGGTGCTGGTATTGAGGTTATTGAGATTATCGACGTTACGCCGCTGCCACACAATGGCTGCCGTCCTCCAAAGCGTCGTCGTGTATAATAAGTCGTAATAACGGAATCACGTAATAACGTAATAACGAATATTGGACCGAAATCAAAAATTGCCCGCCGATTTGGAGAAGCCATCTTCGGCCCGGACAAAGTTTTGTCCCGTAGGAACTTCCCCCCGGGACAGCATGGTAACAACCGTCGCCGCAAGCAGTCGGAGTATGCAATCATGCTGGCAGAGAAGCAGAAGGCCAAGTACACCTATGGTGTGCTGGAGCGTCAGTTCCGTAACCTCTTTGAGAAGGCCGCTAAGGCTGAGGGTATCACCGGTGAGGTGCTGCTTCAGTTGCTTGAGAGCCGTCTCGATAATGTAGTGTTCCGTCTTGGTATTGCTCCTACTCGTGCAGCTGCCCGTCAGCTCGTTGGCCACAAGCACATCACTGTTGATGGCCAGGTTGTCAACATTCCTTCATTCCAGGTTAAGCCCGGTATGATTGTAGCAGTTCGCGAGAAGTCAAAGTCTCTCGAGGTCATCGAGGCCGCACTTGCAGGTTTCAACCACAGCAAGTATCCTTGGATTGAGTGGGACGAGGCCCAGAAGGGTGGCAAGTTCCTGCAATTAAGGAACAGTCAATCGTTGAGTTGTACTCTAAGAACTAAAATCATTTAAATTAATGGCGATATTAGCATTTCAAAAACCTGATAAAGTCGTAATGTTGGAGGCCAACGGCAAATTCGGCAAGTTCGAATTCCGTCCGTTAGAGCCCGGTTTCGGCGTTACCATTGGTAATGCCCTGCGCCGCATTCTTCTTTCATCGCTTGAGGGTTATGCCATCAACACCATCCGCATTCAGGGTGTTGAGCATGAGTTCTCTTCAGTACCCGGTGTCAAGGAAGACGTAACCAACATTATCTTGAACCTGAAGCAAGTTCGGTTCAAGCAAGTAGTGGAAGAATTCGAGAACGAGAAAGTCTCTATAGGCAAGTATCTGACTGGATTTGAAGTGTTAAATCCCGATTTGGTGATTTGTCATTTAGATTCCAAAGCTTCGATGCAGATTGATTTGACTATCAACAAGGGCCGCGGTTATGTTCCCGCTGATGAGAATCGCGAGTTCTGCACCGATGTCAATGTGATAGCTATTGACTCAATCTACACCCCAATCCGTAACGTCAAGTACAGTGTTGAGCCCTATCGTGTCGAGCAGAAGACCGACTACGACAAGCTCGTGCTGGAGGTGACAACGGATGGTTCCATTCACCCGAAGGACGCCTTGAAGGAGGCTGCCAAGATCCTCATCTATCACTTCATGCTCTTCTCAGACGAGAAGATTACACTGGAGAATAATGATATTGAGGGCAACCAGGAATTCGACGAGGAGATTCTCCACATGCGTCAGTTGCTGAAGACCAAGTTGGTCGACATGAACCTCTCGGTTCGTGCACTGAACTGTCTGAAAGCTGCCGATGTCGAGACCCTTGGCGACTTGGTACAGTACAAGACCTCCTCAAGTTCCGCAACTTCGGTAAGAAATCGCTCACTGAGCTTGATGATTTGCTCGAGAGTCTGAATCTGTCGTTTGGAACCGATATTTCAAAGTATAAACTGGACAGAGAGTGATTCTTGATTCCGTCATGAATCCTCCGTCCGAAAAGAAAAAAACGTAAAAATGAGACACGGAAAGAAATTCAATCATCTGGGCCGTACTGCTGATCACCGCCGTGCCATGCTTGCCAACATGGCCATTTCGCTGATCATGCACAAAAGAATCACTACGACCCTCGCCAAGGCAAAGGCACTCAAGAAATATGTAGAGCCCCTCATCACGCGCTCTAAGGACGACAGCACCAACAGCCGTCGTGTGGTATTCAGCTATCTGCAGAACAAGGAAGCTCTGAAGGAGCTCTTTGGCCCTGTAGCACAGAAAGTCGGTGACCGCCCCGGTGGTTACACCCGCATCATCAAGCTTGGCTTCCGCCAGGGCGATGCTGCTGAGAAGGCATTCATCGAGCTTGTCGATTTCGACGAGAATATGCTGAAGAGCCCGAAGGCTGAGAAGAAGACTCGCCGTTCACGCAAGTCTGCTGCTCCTAAGGCTGAAGCACCCGCTGTTGAGGCTCCCGTTGAGGAAGTTCCTGCAGCTGAGGCTCCTGCTGCTGAAGAGACAAAGGCTGAATAAGCATTCTATTTCGAATCTCGATAAAAAGAGTGGACTGACCGTTTCGTTAGCCCACTTTTTTTGTTTTCCGCGCAGAGCTGCAGAGTTACGCAGCTGTCGCGCAGCGTTTATTATTTTAGCCTGACAAGGCTGGAACCACTATGAGTGGCCTTGGCTGTGTCGAGCTGGACGGCATAGACTCCAGAGGCAAGATGAGGAAGGGTAATGAACGCCTCACGTCCAACAGGGGACAGCGCCGTCTGGAAAACGCACGAGCCTGAGATTTGGTAAACGCTAACTTTCAAGGGACCTGTAGGTTCGCTGACGAATGTCAGGTGCAATCCTCCGTTGGTAGGCACTACGGTGACTTCCTGCGGCTGATAGTCGCTGATTGCCTGAACACTGGTTAACCCTAAAATGTCGAGCAGTCCCTTATAGGCGTCTGGCATTCCGTAGCCATAGATATTGTTCGGGTAGTCGAGGCTTTCGTCGGAATGCCAGCAGTTACGCTCGAAGAGGGCCAGAACCTCTTGGGGGGATAGGTCGGGCTTCGCCTGTAGCCATAAGGCAATGATGCCTGCTACGATGGGCGCCGAAAACGACGTGCCGGAGTCGGCTCCCCAAGGATAGCTGATGCCATTGAACTCGGAATATCCCACGATGGCCCAATCCGGAGCATACACATGACTTATGGATGCTGCCACCTGCGTTCCCGGCGCTACGACCTCGGGTTTCCTCAGACCGTTCATGGCCGGCCCCGTAGAGGAGTAATATTCGATTTTTCCGTCAGGATTATGGGTTGTGGCTCCTACACTGATGACCGCCTGGAAGCAACTCGGCGCAAGGATGTTATGCCCTTTCTGCGCATCAGCCCACCTCGTATCGGCATCATGCTTCTTGAAAGCATAAGTGGTACTGCCAAACGCCTGAATCACGCCCTTGCCCTCAACGACAAGCGCCATAGGAGCGATTTGCCTGATGTACTGCTCCGACTGAAGCAGTATCTGCCAGACGTCATTATCAATAAATGAAGAAGCGTTGTGATAGCACGAAACCGTCAGTGTGTCTAGACCACAGGGGAAGGAGAAGACAACGATGGAGTCAGGGGGAATCTGCTGTGTTTCCAGCGTCAGCGTGTCCGTCGGAATGCCGTACTCACCTCGATAGGCATAGAAACGAATCCGCACGTCGCCCTCTGTGGTCAGCCGATACAAGGCCTCCTTCTTGTTCGTCTGTATGAAAGCGCCAGCCTCAGGTCGTTCGGCCGTCTTGACAAACCACGTGTCACTTCTGCTCTCGTTACCGGCAGAAGCCACGAGGATGCGTCCTGGTCCCGTTAGACTGTCGAGAACAGCAGAAAAGAGACTGTCTTCCTGATCGAGATACGGTGAATATCCTTCGCTGAAGGAGATGACACAGGGCTTTTGCTGGCTGTCGGCATAGTCGAAGAGGTATTTGAATCCTAAGGCATCGGTTGCCGTGGTGTATTTGTAGATATCTGTGGAGTCGATGTACTTCGCGTTGGAGGTAACAGCATTGGCTACAAGACAGATGTCGCTGTCGAAAGCAATACCCCGATAGGGACTGTCGTAGCCGCTTCCTGCCGCAATACCCAGGGTGAGGGTACCGTGTGTTTCCGACTCAGCGTCAGCTGTATGTCCGTAAGCCAGCAGTTCTTCCTTCCCGGTATAATCCCGTCCTACGGGCAGACGGCTGCCTATGGTGTCTTTCGACAACTGGTCCCAAAGAGCGTGTATGCGATAGTTCGTCGTCGAGCGGTCGTAAAAGGTCGGGTGTGTCAGGTCGAACCCTATATCCATCAATCCCATGACGACGCCATCCCCCGTATAGGCAGAATGGTTAGGAGTGTTTTCATACGCAGGCAACACATTGACAATCATCGCTGCCGTGTCGACGCAAAGCGTGGCACGAGTCCCTGCCTCTATGCGCCGTACCGACGGTTCGCGCGACAGTGCTGGCAACTGTTCCAGAGGTATGCTCGCTATGACGATATTGCCCCAACGTGCATGTTGACGGCATCCGTACCTTGACAGTATGACGTCGTTGTCCGTTTTGACAAAGGCCGTAAGGGTTCGTCTGTGGGAAACCCCTCGTGTAAATGTCGCCGACTCCAGTGCAGCTTGTCTGGCTAAGCCCGAGAGTTTTCTGAAATCAGCCGTCTGTGCTGCTGATAGAGTAAGACGCAGCATCAATCCCAGTAGGAATATAAGTCGTAATTTTGCCATATATTACTCTTGTGGCAGGAGGGCAACGCCGTGCTGCTTTTTGCCGTCCATCATGATTTTGATAGGGTGGGGGAAACGCACGTGACGTACGTGTTCCGTCTCTTCTATGGCGGGCAGGGCGTCGAGCACGCTTGTTTGCAGGATGCCGTCACCCGTGTAAGTGTTGATGGTGAAGTAACCCACGCCGAACGAGGTGAGGTTCTGGAAGAAGTGCGTGCCCTGCGAGGGGTCTACGTGGTAGTTCTTCAGTCCTGCCTCTACGATGACGCGTGCTGCGGAGATGTGCGGCCACTTCACGGGGATTCCCAGCCAGTAGTCGCTGGAGCCCCATCGTCCCGGCCCTATGAGCACGTAGTTGGCACCCGTGCCGTCCTCCTGAAGGTATTCGCCGTCCAGGAACTTCCGGTTGATTTGCTCTATCTCGTCAGCAATCTGCGGATTGTTGGCGGCCGTAAAGTCCTCGTCTGTCTTGACGTAAACCACATCGACGACATCCTCCGAGATGCCGTGTCCCAGTGAGTTATGTGAACGTAGCAGACACTGCTCGTCGGGAATGGCTGCGAGGTCTTCGTCCAACACCTGTTTCGAATCCACGATGGGACGTATCTGCAACAGATAGAAGTCGCCGCTCGCGCCGTCTGGTGCGAGGTTGCAGGCAAACTCTATCTCCACGGGACGGCGCATCTCCTCCGAGCCGTATTTCTGCGACAGCTGGAGGATTTCCGGAAGCGGGAATATGCCGTGCTGTAGGACACCTGAGAACGAGATGACCTTGCGGCCGCCCTCGTAGATGCCGTCTCGGATAATCTGGTCTACAGGATCGTATGTCGAAGCGATACCCTGCAGCGAATTGTCCTTATCTGCCTCCTTGACACGGAGGTTCAGGATGTTGAAACCGTCGTCGACCTTGAAATCGTCACCAACGTGACTCATATCCAGCGCATAGAAGCGCGTCTGCGTCTCCTTCAGCGCCGTTTCCATCTCCGAGGTCTGTAACACCTGCTTCGGATGATAGGGCGATACGCGCAGCGTCTGTCCGCCGTCAACGATGTATTTTCCCAGACCCAAAGCCAGCGACGCGATACCCTCTTCGGCCAATTCGTCGCCAATGGGGTAGTAGTTCAACGAGCGCAGCACACCCGAGAACGTCGGATAGAACCGCGTGTCGTACTGCTTGCCGACGACTTCCTGCAGGATGACCGCCATCTTTTCCTGGTCGATGACGTTCGACGTTGCCGTCATATACGCCTTCGAGTCCTTGTAGTACACTGACGCATAGACGCCCTTGATGGCACACGCCACCATGCGCAGCATCTCGTATTTATCCTCCAGATACGGCACCATATACGTCGAATAGATGCCTGCGAACGGCTGGTAGTGCGAGTCTTCGAGCAGCGACGACGAACGCACGGCAATCGGTGCGTTGATGGCCTCGAAGAACGTAAAGAAGTCTGCAATCAGTGCGTCTGGCAATTGTGCCCGCATAAAATGCTCCAGTATCTCTTCGTCCGGTGCGTCGCTCAGTGCGATGCCCCATAGGTTGTTCTTGTCCATGAATTCATCGAAGAAGTCGGTACACAGCACGACGGTCTTCGGAATCTGCACGGTGGCATTGTCGAACTGGTTCAGTTCCGAATGGCGCTTGATAATGTTGTCGAGGAATGCCAGGCCACGTCCTTTACCGCCCAGCGAACCGTCACCGATGCGTGCGAAGTGAGCATAGCGGTCGAACTTCAGTCGGTCGAACACAGCCACGACGCCGATATTCTTCATACGGCGGTATTGCACGATGGCGTCGAAGATAATTTGTCGGTGAGCGTCCAGGTCCTGCAGCTTATGCCATGTGACAGTCTTCAGGAACTGCGACACGGGGAAGATGGCTCGTGCACAGAGCCAGCGGCTCATGTTGTTGCGCGACACGTGATACTGGAACGACTCGGCGGGAATCTTGAAGATGTTGTCCTGCAGTTCCTTCAGCGAACGGACGCGTGCCACCTCTTCCTTCGTCTTTGGGTCGCGGAAGATGAAATCGCCGAAACCCATGTGTTCCTCAATGAGCTGACGCAGGTCGACGTTCATCTTCTTTGAATTCTTATCGATGAAATGGAAGTGTTCCTTCTCCGCCTTCTCCTTGTTGACAATCTCCGAACTCTGCAGAATCAGCGGCACATACTCGTCGCGCTTGCGGATTTCGCGCAACAGCTTCAAGCCTGCCTCTGGATCACCCTCCTCGACATGTGCCAGACGACCGTTCACGCCCTTCAGCGGGAACCGCGTGTCGCTGATGACGCCCAACACGTTGTCGTGATACATCTCATACCAATTGATGGCCTCTTCGTAGGTCGTTGCCAGCACCACCTTTGGACGTCCGCGCTTGCGCTGTGCGGCGGCGTGGGGGTTCAGTGCCTCGGTAGAAAAATTCTTCGATTGCGCCAAGATGTAGTTATACAGGTTCGGCAGCACCGACGAATAGAACCGGATGTTATCCTCAACGAGCAGTATCATCTGCACGCCGGCCTCCTTGATGTCGTGTTCTATGTTCATCTGGTCCTCAATGAGCTTGATGATGCTCAGGATGAGGTTCGTATTGCCCAGCCAGCAGAACACGTAGTCGAAGATGCTCATATCCTCGTTCTCAATGCGCTTTGTGATGCCGTGCGAGAAAGGCGTCAGCACCACGCATGGGACGTGCGGGGCCATCCGCTTTACGTCGCGTGCTACGGCGAAGGCGTCGTTGTCGGCATTACCCGGCATACAGATCACCAGGTCGATGTCCGTCGTCTCCAGCACGTGGCTGGCTTCCTCCGTCGTCGACACCTGCGTGAACGTGGGTGGATAGCGCATACCTAACTCCATGTATTCGTCGAATATCTTCTCGTCCACGCGTCCGTCGTCCTCCAGCATGAAGGCGTCGTACGGGTTTGCTACTATCAACACGTTGAAGATGCGTCGCGTCATCAGGTTGACGAACGACACGTCCTTCAGGAAGAAGTTGTTGAACTCTTGGGGGATGTTACTCATAACTCACCGATGATTGTCACTTAACCACAACTGTCTTGCCGCCGGTGATGTAGATGCCGGGGCGGCTGGGCTGTGCGCTGAGGCGACGGCCGTTCAGGTCGTAATAACCCTTATTTCTCAACTCTTCACTGTTCACTACATTCTCAATGCCTGCCTCACCGTATTCATTCGCCTTAATCGTAGGTATTCCGAGCACGAAGTCGGCATTCTTCTCGGCATCGGCGTAGAAGGCAATGACGTAATAGCCCGGTTGAGTGATATTGAAATCGAACGCCGGCTGACGGACGCCGCCAAAGGCGTTGCTTGTCTTGCCGCCGATGTTCTTGGTGGGCGTACAAACCTTCGATGCCACCTCCTGTCCGTTGACATCCTCTATGACGATGGTGATGGGCGAGAACTCCGGACGGTTCCAGTTGTATAACCTGTATCTTACCGTGTAGCTGCCGGCAGACAACATCATATTCGAACGTGCCTTGCTGACGCCGAACTTCGCGAATGCGGCCTTCTCCTTGCCCGCACTGTTCTGCACGAGCAGACCGTATTCCATACCGCGCGTCTCGTTGGTGAAATGCAGCAGACGGGGACCACTGGTGTATGGCAGACCGCCACCCACACGCGTCGTCGAGCTTGTGCCGTTGCTGACGTACCAGTCCTGTGGCACGACGCCCTCGGTATTGAAATGGCTACTCAGGCTGTAGGTACTACCGACCACTGGAGCCTCGCAGTTTACCACACATGCGCCCTCACCGGTCTTGCCGTTGCTGTCGGTGGCTACTGCACGCAGGGTGTGCTCGCCGGCCTGAGGGGCCGTCAGCGTTGCGTCGTAGGTTCCTGATGCCGATGCTTCGGACGCGCTGGTGAGCAGGTTGCTGCCCTCATAGATTTCCACTTTCTCCACCTCGCCTTTCTGTGCTTTGGCGGTAGCCTCTATGGCGACGTCAGGGAACGTAGCCGTGCCTTCGGGCATAAAGGTCAGCCAGGTCGTCTCGCCTTCGGGCTTTGTGATGCTTGCCAAGGGCTGGTTCAGCGCGAAGCGCTTACAGAAGTTCCAGATTTCCTTTGAGTTGCCTGATGAAGGGTTGTGCCAGTTGGCGTTGTAAGAGAACAGCTCCACCATGGTACCGTTCTTTCCCCCGCTCCATATTTCCCGGTCACCGGTGTTTCCTCCCGGAGTTCTGTAGTCAGCGGTCTTTTGGTAAGCCTTACATTCGTCCAGTTCCAATGCCAGCGACTTGACGTAATCGCGTATGTTCCAATCGTCATACTTGAACACATCGTCTCCATAAGCGTGACAATGAATCACATTGACTGGCTTCGTGCATTTCTGCCACTCCTTGCCACCAAAAGCAATACCGCTGGTTGGTGCAAAAGCTGCTATCTTGTTCTGCATGTCAGCCATGCAATGGTAGATAAGTGCTGAACCCATCGAGAATCCCGACCAATACACGCGGTCGCGGTCGATGTCGTAGCGCGTAGCCATTTCGTCGATGGTTTTACTGACGAAGTCCCTGTCCGTTGTGCCACTTACGTCCCATGTTTTATTAATGCCACGAAGGTAGGCGATAACGAATTTTTCGGTGTCAATCAGCTCGTACATCTTGTCTGCCCCATATTGGTATTCAGGGTCTTGGTTCATGCCGTGAGTGACAATCATCAGCGGCGACTTGGCCGGCAACGTTTTTGGCGTAAACACAATCATGTTGCGCGTCTTGCTGTTGACCTTAATGTCAATTGACTCTTGTTTGTAGGCCCACACCTGCATGGTCAGCAGCAGGAGGAGCGAAACCAGTGAAAAACGTGAACGCTTCATATGCTTTTTACTTTTCCTTTGTTTTTATTTTCTGTGTGCAAAGGTAGTGCAAATCGAGCGAAATACAAAATAAATCGTGATTTATTTTTATTTCCGAGGTGCAGCCTATCTTCTCCATTGCAACGCCACACTCTGACCTTCAGGTTAGAGAAAGGAGAAAGGTATGCAAAAAACTCGAAAAATCAAATAAATACTTACTTTTTCCTATTTTGAGACGCTTTTTTCCTACCATGAGACGGTTGTTTCTTGAAGATAGGCTAATTTTGCACTCAAATTCAATAATACTAATATAATAATAAGTATGAAAAAGATTATGATGACGCTCGCAGCCGGAAGAATGGTGCTCACCTTCTTCTTCTGCGCAATGACAACAGTGGTGAACGCTCAGACGGCAGAGCCCGAGAGCAAGATGGACAAGTATCTGCGCCTGTCGAAGGAGGCCGACGAGAACCCCACCAACTGGCAAGCTCAGCTGGAGGTGGGCCACATGCTGCTCGACAAGGAGAGCGGAGTCTATAACCAGTCGCGTGCCGCCAGATATTATGAGCGCATCTACCAGCAGGCCGTTGGCTTCAACAAGGAAGTGCCCGACTCCGTTATCTTCGAGTCAATTGTCGCGCTGATGACGGTGGCTTCAGAAAAGAAGGACATTAAGAAGGTGTTGTTCTACACTGACGAACTGATGCGTGCTGATAAGATGGGTGTGGATGTCAACAGGGACTATATTATCACCAGCGCCGGAATGGGTGTTGTGTATAACCTGATGAGTGGCGATCCTGCGAAGGCATTGCTATACATGCTGGATATGCGCAAGTTTGCCGCTGCCGAAAAGAAACCGGGTATGGACTATTCTGATCCGATGACCGTCATCCTGTACGAGAATCTGTTGGCGGATTATCGTAAGACGTTTGGCGACAGGCTGCCCGAATTTACCTTTGACGGCAAGAAGTATATCGTCATTGCCATGTGCAAATGGAATGTGGAAATGCCACTGATGGGTTGGCTGGGCGGCGTTGGCGACGATGGTGACAACGAGAAAGCCAACGAGCTGAAGCTGTTTTACGGTGAAGACGGCAAGGTCTATGACGACATGCACGGCGAAATGAACTACAGTTTCAATTTCACTAAGGATGGTTTCGTGCCTCAGGAGGGCTACAATATTCGCATGATTACTGTCACGCCCGATCAGCGCCAGAAGATGGTGGATGCCTACCACAGCTACATGAAGAAGCACAAGAAGCCGTAAGCTGGTATAGCATCACAACCTCATCGCCTCGCTGCCCTGATTCGACGGGCGGTGGGGCGTTTTTATACTCAAAAATTTTGCTATTCCGGAAAAACTTATTATCTTTGCAGACAGGTAAATAAATGTAAATGAGCAGATATATCATCATACTGACAAATGTTGTCGCTGTGTTGGCCTTGACGACTGCCTGCACAAAGCCCGACCGCAGCGATGAGGCTGTTGCACTGAGCAAAGAAATCGTTAGCGATGGATTATCCGACGTTGGACATTCTGTGGAGCGAGTGGATAGTGCGGAGCAGGCCGGTTTGTTCACGGCGGTACGTGCTA
This sequence comes from uncultured Prevotellaceae bacterium, assembly GCA_902800245.1. GTDB lineage: Bacteria > Bacteroidota > Bacteroidia > Bacteroidales > Bacteroidaceae > Prevotella. The sequence goes on along the minus strand of CADCDY010000033.1, from coordinate 9,032 downwards.
ATACCATCAAGGCAATTATCTATGAGAATGCCGGCCGAAGGCGGCTAGCGGCCTATTACGCCGAGAAAGCGATTGCCGCAGAGGCGGGACATGCTCTTACCACGTCTGCAGACAGCAGCCTTTATTGTAAGGCTCGCTGTGTTCTGGGTAACGATGCATACGCCGATGGCGAGTATGGTAAATCAATCACCCTCTCCAAGGAAATCCTTGCATTCGTGGGTGACGGTAAAATGCCAAAAGACATTGAGATGAAGTGCAGGGCATTGATGCAGATGGCAGATTGTGAAAACAAACTGGGGCATATTACAGAATCCGAACAGTTGTACCTGCAATGCATCGATGATTTGATGACGAGTACACAGCGCGCCACCGATTATGGGGAGATTGATCCGCTCATCTATACGTTGCTTTCGCTCAACGACCTGTATATCGACAATAAGATGCCGGAGAAGGCGCTGCCCCTGATAGCGAAGATGGACACAGCGATGATGCGTCTGACACGTTGCCCCAACACTCCCGACTGGGTGATGCAAAAGCGCCGCAACAATGTGACCATCAGTAAGGCGATGGTCTGTGCTGCCAATAATCAGAAAGAACAGGCAGAAACCCTTTTCCGCGAATATCAGCAGTTCCAAGGTTCTGGCGCGTTAGACAAGGCAGCCGAAGGGCTGTATCTGTCGATGACGGGCCGTTATGACGAGGCAGTCCGCTTGTTCGACGAAACCGACTCTATAATGCGCTCCAATGGTGACCCCGTCATCGACCTCTATGTCAAGACCTTGTTTAATTACAAGTACGAAGCCCTGCAAAAGGCGGGACGCACGGCAGAGGCTTTGGCGCTGGGTGACCGTATACGTCAGTTGACCGACTCCATCCGCCTGCAGGAACGGCAGGCCGACGTGGAGCAGTTGCAGGAAATCAAGCAGCAGGAAGAGGAGATTGCCAGCAAACATCAGTCACTCGTTGTCCACCGCATCATCCTCGCCAGCGCCTTCCTCGTCTGCCTACTCATCGCCTATCTGCTCTGGCGGTCCTATAAATATAATAAAGTACTGACCGAAAAGAACCGCAAGCTCTACGAGGAGATAGAGCAGCGCCGACAGGAGCAGCAGCAGGAGATGGAGCTGATGCAGGCCGCTCCGGAGGAACAACTCACCACCGAGCAGCAACTCTTCCGCCGCCTCTGTACGCTCATGGACGAGCAGCAGCCCTATACCGACGAAACCCTGAACCGCGACACGCTGGCCTCGCTTCTTGGCACCAACGGGAAATATGTGGAGCAAGCCATACGTCAATGTTCGAAAGGCGAAACAGTCAGCGACTTCATCAACCGCTACCGTCTGGAGCATGTTGCCCGTCTGCTGAAGACCACTAGCGACCCCATTGCCATCATTGGCGAGCTCTCCGGCATCCCCAGCCGCGCCACCCTCGCCCGACTTTTCCGTAACGCCTACGGCATGACGCCGAGTGAATTTCGGCGAGCAGCGAGTGCAGACTGAGCTTGCTCGAAGTCTGCCGAGTCGTGACCGAAATCGCGGAACGCAATTTCGGCGAGCAGCGAGTGCAGAAAGTAGTTTTTCCTGATTTGAGACATATTTTTCCTCCAGTGAGACATCAGTTTCGCTGAAAGTTCGTAATTTTGCAACCAAATAACCAATGATACATTTGTGAATTATGAATTACGAAATGATTTTCACCGTCGCCCTCGCCGCCGCCATCATCGTGATCGTGTTGGCGTTGGTTGCCGTCATCGTGTTCCAGCGTTGGCGCATCAGCGACAGCAACGCCCATCTCAAAGAGTTTATCAACGAGAACCTGGAGTTACGCCAAAAGATACGGCAAGCGGGCATGTCTGTAGCGTTACTCTGCATAACGGCAACAGCAGTGGCACAGACGCCCTCCGATGTTTCATGGAGGTATGCTGACAGATTTCCAAAGTTACCGCCGTTAAGGGTCGATTTTGATTATGCCTTGTTCGCCCATTCCCATCCGAACTGGCTACAGATGCCTCTGGGAAGCACCCAGAAACAGGACACTGTCAAAATCGAATCTGTTATGTTTCGTCATCAGGAACATAATTCGACGACGCAATATCATTACAAGTCGCGACCCGATTACTCGAAGATGGTCGACAACTTGGGGGGCGTCCGCGACCATATTGTAAGAAAAAGGAGATGGGATGAAGGCCGACCGCTCCAGCCACTGGCACCAAGGATGAGATATTAATTATAAACTAAAAAGATATGATGATGAAAAAAATTTTAATGGCAGCTATCCTTTGCTGCGCAACAACAGTAGTGAACGCTCAGAACACGGCGGAAGACTTATTAAAGTCCGCTGAGCAGAAAGCCAAGTTAGCCGACAAGAACCCTGAGAACGGCAAGATGCAGTATCAGGCTGCAATGGCGTTTATCGCTGACGGATTAGGCGAGAAAAAAGATTTCGACCGCGCCCAGACCTACGCCTACCGTGCTTATCAGATTGCTCAGGATCACCCTGCACCACAGGACACATTGAAAGGACTCAGCTGCAATGCACTCAGTCTGATTTACATGGGTAAGCAAAGTTGGGATATCGCCTACGACTTCATGGATCTGACGATGGATGCCTTTGAGGAAGAACTGGGCAAATCCAATCCTGCGACCAACGGTATCAAACTCACCTATGCCAATTTAATGTTAAAAGCGCGTCCCGTCCGTGCATTCTTCAGGATTCAGGAAGCCTTCAACAACAACGAGGCAGCACCGATGTCCCAACACATTAACAACATGAACCAGGCTGGTATCGTGCAAGAATTGAGTTTAGAGATGTATATCGCTGAGATGTCCAAGCGCTACCACAATTGCGTACCGAGGATATATGTGGATTGCAAGCCGTATTACATCGTTCAGACCCCGGATTGGAACATAGAACGTCCGTTGGTGGGCTGGATGGTTTCAGGCTTGTTACGTCCTGAGTCCGAGAAAGCTGCTGCCTACCAGGCCAGCCCGATCATTGTCTGCGACGAGAATTATCAGTTCACGGTCGTACCCATGGAGGAGAAGGATAAATACGGTTTGGATTACTTTTTCACCCATCAACTTGCGAACCCACACTATCTGGATTTCAGAGACTGCAGTGCCGGCATCATATTCTTTAACCCTGTCAATTTCGACATACTCATCAGCAAATACCGCGAATTCAAGGCTGCGAATAAGTGATAAATCATAATCGGTATGAACGTGAAATTCAAGATGCCCAAGTTCGGGCGCGACCTGACAGTAAAGGGATGGTTCAAGGAACTGCTGATGACCTTCCTCGGAACCACCATTTCCATTGTTCTCACCTTCGGCTCAGCCACAATGATAGAGAAGAAGGAGGCCGAAGATGCCCGCCGCCTGCTGGCCATGACCATCGTCAGCGACATCGACAAGAGCCTCGAAGTCGTCAAAAACCGCCTAAAATACGAAGATGAATGCAGTGGCATCTCTTATTACCTGATGTGGAACCAGCACCGGCTGGAGGAGATTGGCTCCGACTCAATTGACGCCTTCCTCAATTACGTGACCGATTTCGGATTCCCCAGAGAACTCGAGATGGAGACCAGCAACGAGCACATCTTCAACAGCAGCCAGGACTCGTGGCGCACGCTGAGCGACAAGCGATTCCTCAGCAACGTGCAGAACTTCTACAACGCCCGCAACTTCATGGAACAGCAACGCAAGGAGAGCGTCTTCTTCCGGAAACCGGTAAGCCGCGAGGAGGAATACAACCTCATCATGGAGTCGGACGACATGAAAAGCTACGAAGCCATCCTGGCCACCTGCCGCCGCCTGCTCGAGACCCCTCGCGTGCAGAACTACATCGGCTGGAGGAGCCAACGGATGGCCCTGTATAACGATCTGTTGCAGTACATCAACGTCAACGAGGAGAACAAGTTCCTCATGGGCATCACCGAGAAGGAACTGGAGGAGTTCCGCAACCAGAGCCTGATGGTCGTAAGCCGCGCCAAGGAGGCCGACCTCGTGGGTACCTGGAACGCCGTGCTGACCAGCGTCAACGACAGCACCGAATACACCTTCCGCAAAGACCACACCTTCACCTCCCTCCGGACTATAAAATGGAACCACTACTGCTTCCGTGGGAAAATCACGACCCAAGTCACCCTGTCCGGCCATTGGGAAATCGTGGGCGACACGCTGGTAAAGACCTTCGACATGAAGACCCTCAAGATTGACAACGACGAAAGCCACATTACCTGCTCCAAAGAGGAAAGGGAGAACCAGCTCCCGGCGGTGAGACAAGGCATGATGGACAGGTTAACAGGCTCTTTCAAGCGAATCAACACCAACAACCGCGTGCCACAGGCCACCAACCTCGACCGCACCGGCACCCGCCTCGAACTCACCGAGGCCGACATGCCCCCCGTGCACTATCAGAAGAAAGATAAACCAAATAATAACAAGTAAACAGTAAAATTCGGGCTCATCGTTTGGTGGGCTCGAATTTTTATCGTACATTTGCAGCCAAAATCAAACATAAACAAAAAAATGAAGAAAATGAAACAGACTTTTTGTTTAGCAAGAGCAACTTTGTTGCTACTCGTGATGCTCTGCTCCATAGGAGCGTGGGCGGATGGAAGTTGGTCCAGTGGCGACTGCACAGTAACGCTGACGGGCAGCACACTGACAGTATCGAAGAATAGCGGCGATGGTAACGGCGCAATGGTGAATTATGTCGCTGGAGTTGTTCCGATAACCCCTTGGTCTAATGAGGACATTTCAAACGTTGTCATCAATAGTGGTGTAACACACATTGGTAATCATGCTTTCTTTGGCCTAAATAATCTGTCATCAGTCACTATCCCTGCCAGCGTGGCGAGCATCGGCAATAATGCCTTCAATGGTTGTACCAACCTGACATCCATCACGCTTAATGGAGCAGTAACCATCGGAGACGATGCATTCCCCACTAATGCTAATACAACGGTGACAATCGCCAGCGGTCTCTGTCTGCATAACGGAGATGAAGTGCTCAGTGGCGATGTAACCGACATGGACAAGCTCAACGGTAAGACGCTGCAGCCCGCCATCCCGTATATCAAAAACGGCACGACGGCCTACTGTACGAACTTCACCGTGCTCGACAACACCATGACGACGCTCGCTGGCGGCTGGTACGTGGTGAACAGCGACGTCACATTCAGTGGCAACCTCTCTATCAATGACAGCGGTAAGGTGCACATCATCCTCTGCGACGGAGCGACGCTAAGGGCAAACAATATAACCCCCATTGGTAACAGCGACAGACTTTGTATCTACGGCCAAAGCCAAGGCACGGGTACTGCCAATATCAGTGGTGATATTATGGGAAACTACTCAGTCTCTATCTACGGTGGAACCATCAACGTCACTGGCAATATCATCTGCGCCCAAGGCAGCATTGGCATCTATGGCGGCACAATCACCGCCGGCCAACTCCAAGCCCTAAATAATGGAGCACAAATCACACTTGGCGGTGCTACCGTGAAAGCCAACAGTTACTATGCTGGTGATGGTGTCACCATCCTTCCTGGCATTATATACTACGACGGAGAGGGGCACGGTTACAATGCTGGCGACCTCTCGGCCGATGAGATTGCAGCCATCGCCGGCAAGACGCTGACGCCCGCCATTCCCTATATCGACGCCAACGGCGATACAGCCTACTGCACAGACTTTACCGAGCTGACGAGCGGCGGCGCCCAAACCCTCCCCGGCGGCTGGTATGTGGTGAACAGCGACATCAGCCGTAGCGGCATGCAGCTCTTCGAAAGCGACACCCACATCATCCTCGCCGACGATGCGACCATGACCATCACTCAAGACGGCAACAACTTAGGCCTCTATTCCGAAGGCAGCCTCACCATCTATGGCCAGACCGCCGGCAGCGGAGCCCTCAACGTAACCTCTCTCAGGGCCATCGTCGCAGACGATAACGTCACCATCAACGGCGGCAACATCACCGCCAACGGCACCGACATGGGCATCGGTGCCGGAGATAACATCATCATCAACGGCGGCAACGTCAGTGCCACCGGCTATCCGTATGGCATCGAAGCCAGTGGCAATATCACCCTCGGCTGGACGAAAGCCACCGACCAGATCTACGCCTCGTCGTACAGCGGCACCGTGACCATCGCCGACGGCAAGACGCTTTATAACGGCACAGAAGGTCTCAGCGGTACCATTAATAGCGATGATTTCGCGAGCAAGCTGAACGGTAAGACACTTCGCACCTACGACTACCGCACCGTAAGCTACGTGAAGGCTGACGGCACAACGGGTTCGGCAGATGCAATACCGCTCACGGGCAGCACGTATTATGATGTAACACTCGGCAGCAATGGCGAGACCACGTGGTATGTCGTGAACAGCGACGTTAACTACAACGCGATCACACTCATAGGCAACGTGAACATCATCCTCTGCGACGACAAGACGATGACCGCTGATGGCAGTGCCGCCTCTGCCATCAGCGGAGAATACGGATACAACAACAGCCTCACCATCTACGGCCAGTCCGCTGGCACCGGCAAACTCGTAGCCCAGTGCGGCGAAGGGAATCGAATCAGTTCCGGTGCCATCACCATCAACGGAGGCACCGTTGATGCCACTGGCGGTGATGATAGTGCCATCAACGCCAGCGGCGACATCACCATCAACGGCGGCAACGTCAGTGCCACCGGCTATCCGTATGGCATCGAAGCCAGTGGGAATATCACCCTCGGCTGGACGAAAGCCACCGACCAGATCTACGCCTCGTCGTACAGCGGCACGGTGAAGATTGCCGCCGGGCAGACGCTGAGCGACGGTACGAATACTTACGACGAGAATACACCATCGGCAACGCTGGCGGCACTGACGAACGTGACGCTGAAGCCGCAGTGGACAGGTTCGGGCGACAGTGAAAGCGACCCCTACATGATCAACCGTCCTGGCGAACTCGACCTGCTGGCACAGCGCGTGAACGCGGGTACCAGCTACAGCGGCAAGTTCTTCAAACTCGGTGCTGACATCGCCTACAGCCACACTACCGAATGGAACAATGCCGAGAGCACCGAGAATAACTATACCGCCATCGGTTATTTCGATAGTCAAGATCCCGGCGACTACGATGACGATATAAATTGTTATTTCTGTGGTACTTTCGATGGAGACGGTCATACCGTCAGCGGTATCCGAATCTATAAGGCAGGAACATCTGATACAGATGAATGTCAAGGAGTCTTTGGTAAGATTGGAGCAGGGGGTGCCGTGAAGAATCTCACCCTTTCCGACTCCCGTATCACAGGATACAGTCAAATAGGTGGTATTGTTGGCTATAATGAAGGCTCTACAGAAAATTGCCATAGTCTTGCCTCAGTGGTCGTCTCTTCTAACGGGAATGATAATAGTGGTACCATTGGCGGTATAGTTGGCGATTGTTGCAGCAACATTACAAACTGCACGAGCGAAGCCACCATCACAGGGGGTGACGGCGCATCTGCTTGTTATTATTTGGGCGGTATCGCAGGCAATGTCTATTCTGGTGGCTGCATCAATAATTGCACCAGCGAAGCCACCATCACAGTTGGTAACGGCGCAAGTAATTGTTTCGCCTTTGGCGGTATTGCAGGGCAAATCAATATGGGTAGCATCATAAACTGCACCAGTTCAGCCACCATCACAGTGGGTGACGGCGTATCTGATTGTGATGCCTTTGGCGGTATTTCAGGCTATAACTATCAATGCACTCTGACTGGCAATCTCGTCATTGGTGCCACTATCTCAGGTTCAAGTAGCCTGGGTGCGATTATGGGTGAAATATATTATGACGGTATAACACTCGCAAACAACTACTACAGCGGTTGTACCTTGAACGGCACTCCCACAAGTAGCAACATTGGTTGTGGCTCCCATGGCGACATCAACTCCAACGACGGCGCCGTGCGCGCCATCATCCTGAGCGAAACAGGGGCCGTGCCAACGATGGACGAAAACGATAAGGTGGTCTTCCGCCGCTCGTTCACTAAAGACGTGGCATCTACCGTTTGCCTGCCGTTCGGCATCGACGCCACACAGGCTGCCGCAGCTGGCAAGTTCTATACCTTCGTAGGTGTGGATAAGTCGGGCGAGAAATGGGAAGTCATCATGCAAGAGGCCGACACGTCGGTTGATCCTCCCGTTACGGGCAATGAAGCCACTACGCTCGACGCCAATACCCCGTATCTGTTCAAGCCAGCCGCCACCGGTCCTGTGCTGTTCTACGGAACAGCTCCCGCAAGTGTCAGCGCCGGCGAGACGTCCGACACGGAAGGCTGGACGTTCCGCGGCACGTATGAGAAGCGCCAGTGGGACGACACTCACAACCAGGACGAGATAGGCCGCATCTACGGCTTCGCCGCACAGGCCGCCACGAGCACCGCCGAGAGCGGCAGCCACGATATCGAGGCCGGACAGTTTATCCGCATCGCCGGAGGTCCGAACTCGTATGCGCTGCCCTTCCGCGCCTATCTGAAGTACGAGCCGGCTCCACAGAGCGCCGCACGCCGTACCGCCAGCGAACTGCCCACCACGATGACCGTGCGGCTAATCGGTGCCAACGGTGAGACGACGGAAATAACAACATTGAACGTTGAACATGGAACATTCTCTCAGAGAGAGTGTGGCGTTGCGAGGAACGACGATAGTTGGTATTCGCTGGACGGACGGAAGCTGAACGCTAAACCGACGCAGAAAGGCATGTACATTTATAAAGGTAAAAAGGTAATTGTAAAATAAGTGCCCCTCGCGGGGCAGAAATCTGCCAAATCTGACATTTTGAGTCCCTTGGTAAGGAGCTATAAAGCAGGAATTAATAATAATATTTTGAAAGATTTTGAATGATTTGAAAGATTTCTCGCCGAAGGCGACTAAAATAAAAAAAAGAAAAATTATTATTGGTGTCCGATAAAAAATTGAGCTGAGTCGACAGAAAAGGGGACAAACCTTTCGGCAAGTCCCCAAAGATTTGTAATTTTGCGTTTGCTACAA
>CADCDY010000032.1 GCA_902800245.1 uncultured Prevotellaceae bacterium | reverse complement strand
GCTGCATAGCCCCCACCCCACACATGATTGAAGTAACTGGTGTGATAGCGTGGCGGAATCGGAATAAAAGGATTCAGAAGTCCCACCTTACGCAATGACTCTGTCTCGAACTCCATAGCCTTGTCAACTGTGGGAATATCCTTCGAGGCGAGCATGTGCCAAGCCAAGTCGACACAGGTGGCAGCAAGGTTTTCACCCAGAGCATAGCACGGTTGGAAGTTAATGCTCTTGAGCATGCGCTCCTTCAGGTCGGCAGGCATGGGGTCACCCGTCTTGTAATGGTGCGCATAGTGGTCGAAAACTTCTGGAATCGAGGCAAACGACTCATTAAACTGCGAAGGCATCTCCACAAAGTCGCGAGCTACACTGGTACCACTCAGACGGTTGTACTGACAATTGGAGAGCAGACCATGCAGAGCATGACCAAATTCGTGAAACATCGTCGTCACTTCGTCCCAGGTAATCAACGAGGGCTGACCCTCAGGAGCCTTGGCACTATTACATACATTAAATATAATAGGCAACTGGTTCCACTGACGGCTCTGTTTCTGAAAACCATCCATCCAGGCGCCACCACGTTTCGTAGGACGACGATAATAGTCACCATAGAAGAGGCCGAGCGTCTTACCATCCTTATCTATCACCTCGAAAACTTTCATGTCAGGATGATAAGTAGGAATGTCCGTACGCTCTTTAAATGTTAGACCATACACCCGGTTGGCAGCATAGAACACCCCATTGAACAACACGCTATCTACATTGAAGTAAGGCTTCACCTCGTCATCACTCACGTTGAGCAATTCCTTCTTCATCTTGGCAGAATAGTAGAAATAGTCGTAGGCCTGCAACTGGAATTCGGCACCCTGGCTTTTGCGGGCAAAGTCTTCGATAGCCTTGGTCTCGGCATCAGCCTTGGGCACATAGGCCTTAATCAGGTTCATCAGGAAAGCATAGACATTCACTGGGGTCTTGGCCATCGTATTCTCCAGTGAATAGGCGGCGTAGTTAGGATAACCCATGATCTCAGCCTTCTCGGCACGCAGCTTGGCAATCTCGCAGACAAGGGGGAAAGTATTGTATTTGCCTGTACCGTCAGCACGATGGACAGAAGCCTCGAACACCTTTTTGCGCAACTCGCGATTGTCGAGACTGGCAAGGAGAGGTTGCTGGGTGGTATTTACAATGACGATGGCATACGGGGCCTTGCCTCCTCTGCTCTCTGCGTCTTTCTTACACTGAGCAATATCGGCTTCACTCAATCCTGCCAATTCTTCCTCCTTATCAACCCACACCAAGGCGTCGTTGGTAGCAGCCTGTAGGGAGTCGCCCCACTGTTGCTGAAGTTCGGAGATACGCAGATTGATTTCTTTCATGCGAGCCATCTTGTCGTCTGACAACAGGGCACCCTTGCGCACGAAATCCTTATAGATTTCTTCGAGTAACTTCTTGTCCTCGCCCTGAAGCGATTCATACTGGGTGTCGTAAACCTTCTTGATGCGCTCGAAGAGGGGCTTGTTGAAGGATATCTCATTTTCAAGGTCGGTGAGCAAAGGCTGTACGGTCTTCTCTATCTCGCCAATCTCGTCCGTCTTGTCGGCTTCCGTCAAAGCGAAGAATACGCGACTTACACGATCAAGCATACGTCCGCTGTTCTCGTAAGCGAGAATAGTATTCTCAAATGTAGCCGAATCACTGTTTTCAATGATTTGCTTAATTGCCTCACGATTCTGCTCCATTGCTTTCAGGAAGGCAGGCATATAGTCCGTCACTTGAATCTTGCTGAAGTCAGGGGCTCCAAACGGCAGTTCACTCTCCACTAACAGTGGATTCTCGCGTTGCGTCTGCTCACAGGCAGTAAATGACATCATCATAACCGATGCAATGCTTAATGTTAAAATTGTCCTTTTAATCATTTCTCGTCCTATTTTAGCTTTCGGACGACAAAGGTACTAATTTAGTTACAAATCACCAAGTTTTTCGTCTTTTTTATAAATAATAATGTAAGATGATGAAACGTTTTTGTGTCTTTTTCCTCTTGCTGACCGCTTTTTTGACGGCCTCAGCACAGCAAAAAGTGTATATATCCACATCGTTCCATGAACCTGCAACAGACGGGTTGAGATTCATATACAGCTATGACGGTTGGAACTGGCAACAGATTGACGGCATTTGGTTGCGTCCAGAGGTTGGACAACAGAAAGTGATGCGTGATCCTTCGATAATCCGTACACCCGATGGGATGTTTCATCTCGTGTGGACCAGCAGTTGGCGAGGGGATAGGGGCTTTGGCTATGCCTGTTCGAAGGACTTGGTGCATTGGAGTGAACAACGTTTCATCGAGGTAATGACAGATACGACGACGGTGAATGTCTGGGCACCAGAACTCTTTTGGGATGATGTCAAGCAACAGGCTGTTATTGTATGGGCTTCGTGCATTCCTGGTAAATACCCTGACGGACAAGAGGAACACAAAAACAATCATCGCTTGTATTATACCACGACGAAGGACTTTAAGCGTTTTGCCCCTGCCAAACTCATGATAGAGCCAGGCTTCTCGTGTATCGACGCAACACTGGTAAAACGAGGCAAAAACGACTATGTGATGGTGTTGAAGGACAACACCCGTCCTGAACGTGACATCAAAGTGGCATACGCCAAGTCGCCTTACGGCCCTTGGTCGAAAGCTTCAGAACCGTTTACTGGCAAGATGATGGAGGGTCCAACGACGGTGAAGGTAAAAGATGGCTGGCTTATCTACTACGACCGTTACGAGTTGAAGGATTTTGGTGCCCATTTCACCAAGGACTTTGTGACTTTCGAGGATGTCTCCGATAAGGTCAGCGTCCCTGATTTGCACAAGCACGGCACCATCTTCGAGGCTGATGAAACCATTCTTAACGGACTGTTGAATGCCAAGAAGATTCACTATACGGGCAAGACGCTCAGCAATCCCAATCGACACGATGGCGGTCTCTCGCCTGTCGTTGGAGTGCATAATATCCAAATTCTTCGTGCCAATCGCGAACATCCTTCTGAGGCCAATGGTCAAGGTTGGACCTACAACCATCAACCCATGATGGCCTACTGGAACGACCAATTCTACGTTCACCACCTTTGCGACCCCAAAGATGAGCATGTTCCGCCTTCGCACACCATGTACCAAACCTCCCCTGACGGCTATACTTGGTATGATCCGCAGTTGCTTTTCCCGGAGGTGCAAGTGCCCGAAGGTTTCCAGAAGCCCAATCGTCCAGAACAGGCTCATGACCTCATCGCGATTATGCATCAGCGTGTAGGCTGGTATGTCTCGAAGAGCGGACAACTCTGGGCGCTTGGCAACTATGGTGTCGCCTTCGACAAGAAGGACGACCCTAACGACGGCAACGGCTTAGGGCGCGTGATTCGTGAGGTCAGAAAGGACGGCACATTAGGCCCCATTTACTTTATTTACCTAAACTCTAGTTATTCTAGATATTGTAGAAATACTAGAGACCCCTTCCCCCCCTATTATACCAAAGCCCCCAAAGACGTAAAAGCCGCCTGCGAAGAGATACTTGCTAATCCCCGCTATCGCATGCAATGGGTAGAGGAAGCTGATAGGAACGACCCGCTCATCCCATTGCATAAGGAGTACAAGGCCTATTGCGACTATACCTTGCCTGACGGACAGATTGCAGCTCTTTGGAAGCACGCCCTCACCTCGACCTCTGCGGATGGTGGACTGACGTGGGCACAACCTGTCGAGCGTGCCAAGGGTTTTGTAAACAGCAATGCAAAAATATGGGGACAGCGTCTCAGCGACGGCACTTACGCTACCATATACAATCCTTCGGAATACCGTTGGCCACTGGCTATCAGCCTTTCCAAAGACGGATACGAATATACTACGCTAAACCTCGTGCAAGGCGAAGTACCACCGATGCGCTATGGTGGCAACTACAAGTCGTATGGTCCTCAGTATGTTCGAGGCATCCAGGAAGGTAATGGTATTCCTAAGGACTCAGACCTTTGGGTGGCATACTCCATGAATAAGGAGGACATGTGGGTGGCTCATATCCCTGTGCCTGTACAGACAGAAGCACATAGCCACGCTGATGGCACTGAGTTCAGAGTGGGCGAGATTTCGGATCTCGCCACCTGGAACATCTACTCCCCCGTGATGGCCCCCGTTTCATTGAACGACGGCTGGCTTACCCTGTCTGATAGCGACCCTTTCGACTATGCCCGCGTAGAACGCAAGATACCTGCCACGAAGGAGTTGAAGGTTGCCTTTGACCTAAAAGCAGGACAAAACAATCATGGCCTCCTGCAGATTGAGTTCCTGGATGCTCATGGTACCGCATGTTCACGTATCGAACTCACAGATGAAGGTCAGATGCGCTGCAAAGGCGGTGCACGTTATGGTGGTCTGGGCAAATATGAGGCCAACAAGACTTATCATATCGAAGCCATCCTCAGCGTCTCGAAGCGTATGATAGAGGTTTATATTGATGGCAAGAAGGCTGGCCAGCGAATGTTCTTTGCCCCTGTGGAAGCAATTGAACGCATCATGTTCCGCACAGGTGCCGACCGTCGTTTCCCTGATATCGACACCCCTGCCGACTGGGACGGCACCCTTGAAAATGCTGGTGCCACAGACCCCATTGCCACCTATGCTTTTGCCAATTTCAAGACTGAGAGCTTGGATGAGAATGCTACTGCCGCTTTCCTGAAGTACGACGACTACAAGCACTACGTCGATTACTTCAACACGATGGAGTCGGAAACCATTGTGCAGGCCATTCCCAACGCAAAAGCGTGGGAGTGGATGCAGGCAAACGTACCTCTTTTCGACTGTCCTGACCGCGACTTCGAAGAGATGTGGTACTTCCGTTGGTGGACATTGAGAAAACACATCAAGCAGACGCCCGTAGGCTATGCTATGACGGAGTTTTTAGTGCCACGCAGCTATGCCGACCAGTACAACCTGATTTCCTCTGGAGTGGGGCATCATATCCACGAGAGTCGTTGGCTTAGAGACACCACCTATCTTGACCAGATTATGAACACCTGGTACAAAGGTAACGAGGGCAAACCAATGAAGAAAATTGCGAATTATTCCTCATGGATGGCGCATTCGTTGTGGGGTCGTTATCTAGTTGATGGTCGAAAGGATTGGATCATTTCTATACTATCCTCGTTGGAATGGGAATACAATCATTGGGAGACAACACACACTCGTGAGGGAGGCCTCTACTGGCAGGCTGACGTGCAAGATGCAATGGAAGAAACCATTTCAGGCGGACGTAAAAAGAAATACCTGCGCCCCTCCATCAATGCCTACATGTATGGTAATGCAATGGCTATTGGCAACATCGCAGCACTTGCAGGCGACAAGAGCAAGGCTGAAACCTATTGGCGCAAGGCTTTAAAGCTACAAGACCGCATCCATGAGAAGCTATGGAACGAGCGACACCAGTTCTTCGAGACCCATCGCATCGACTCCTCTGCCAACGTTCGCGAAGCTATCGGTTTTATACCGTGGTACACCCATTGCGCCAAGCATGAGCCACACCTCGGAGTGGCATGGTTACAGGCTGCTAACCCTGAGGGATTCTCCGCCCCCTATGGTCAGACCACTGCCGAGCGCCGCCATCCAGAATTCCGCACCCATGGGGTGGGAAAGTGTGAGTGGGATGGTGCCGTATGGCCCTTTGCCACCAGTCAGACTATGACCGCTATGGCCAACTATATCAACGACTACGAGAATCCCATCGTGGGTGACAGTCTTTATTTCGCTGAACTGACTAAATACATGCAGAGCCAGCACATGCGAGGCAAACCCTATATCGGTGAATATCTCGACGAGACGACGGGTTATTGGCTCAAGGGAGACCAGGATCGGTCGCGATATTATAACCACTCCACCTTCAACGACCTCATCATCACTGGTCTCTGTGGTTTGCGCCCACGAGACGACAATGCTATTGAGGTTAATCCGTTGTTGCCAAAGAACAAATGGGACTATTTCTGCCTCGACAACGTGCTCTATCATGGTCATAATCTTACTATTGTATGGGACAAGGACGGTTCACACTATCATGCAGGTAAAGGGCTTCGCATCTATGTTGACGGGCAGTTGAAAGGCCAGCGCAACGACTTAGGTAAAATCATTATTCCGAATGTGTTATGAGACGACTACGTTTTAGTATATTATTGATTATTTCCTTCATGACATTTTGTACTGCAAAAGCGCAAAATGTTTTTGGTGATGCCAAGTGGATTGGTGCTATCACGAAAGCTGATGCCAAGGCACCTGAGGGACGACACTATACTGGCAACGTACTCAAAGAGACCAAGGCCGAGTGGGATCAAGCTGACCCGTTGTCGCGTCGAAGTATCATTTTACGTCGTAGCTTTTGGCCATATAAAACGGTGAAACATGCCGAACTGCGTATCTGTGGATTGGGGTTCTACGAGGCTACCATCAATGGTCAGAAGGTGGGCGAATCGGAGTTTGCCCCCGCCTGGAGTGACTATGATAAGACGGTGTTTTTTAATACCTATGACGTCACCGAATATATTCATTCAGGCGACAATGAGTTGCGTGTGTTGTTAGGCAATGGTTTTTACAACGAGCAAGGCGGCAGATATACCAAGTTGAAGGTTTCGTTTGGCCCTCCGACGCTACTTTATTTCCTTTATGTCATTTATGATGACGATATGCGCGAGCACGTCTTCAGCGACGAAAAATGGCAATGGACAGAAAGCCCTGTGACCTTTAACAGCATCTATGGTGGTGAGGATTATGATGCACGTTTGGAAGCAAGCAGTCAGATGGAAGAAGGCCGATGGAAGCCCGTCGTAGTGATGGAAGGTCCTAAAGGTGATTTGTGTCCACAGATAGCGCACCCCGTAAAAATCATGGAGCGTTATGGGGTAAAAGAGACTTTGCGCAGGGATTCTGTCCTTGTGCTCGATATGGGTCAGAACCTTGCAGGTTATCCTGAAATAACCGTTCAAGGCAAGGCTGGTCAATGGCTCATACTCATTCCTGGTGAGACATTGGATAAGGACGGACTGGTAAATCAGCGTCAGACCGGCCGTCCGCACTATTATACCTATACCCTTAAAGGTCGGAACGACGAAGAAGTGTGGCATCCGCAATTCTCTAACTCCGCTGAACGTATCGGCTCATTTGAGTGCAGCAACCCACGCATCAATGCTACCCATCATTTGATTGACCGTGCGATAAGGAGTAACTGGCAGGCCGTATGGACCGATTGCCCTTCTCGCGAAAAACTCGGCTGGCTGGAACAGGACTGGTTGAACGGGGAGGCATTGGTGTACAACTACGACGCCCATAAGATGATAGAGCAAACCATGCAGAACATTGTGGATGCACAGCACGACGACGGTTCTATGCCAGAGATTGCTCCAGAATATACGCAGTTCACTGGTTCGTGGGCCCGTCCGTTCCAAGAGTCGCCAGAATGGGGCGGAGCCATCATTGCCTTGCCCATGCTCTGCTTGCGGCATTATGGTAACCTCGATTTAGCCAACCACCACTACGACGCCATGAAGCGCTATGTGGACTATCTGGCCACACAAGACTCCTGCTACATCTTGCGACAAGGATTGGGTGACTGGTACGACTATGGTCCTGGACGGGCAGGTTTCTCGAAGAACACACCCATGCCTTTGGTATCGACAGCCCATTACTATCAGTGGATGTGTAATATCTACGTGTTAGCCAAACTGTTAGGCCATAAGGAGGATACCGAACGCTTCAACCTGCGAGCAGACAGCATCCGTCAGTCGTTCAACCGTACGTTCTACGATTCTCAGAAGAAAACCTATGCTACCGGCAGTCAGTGCTCGCTGGCTTTACCGCTCTATCTGAAATTGGTTCCCGACAGCGACTACCAAGCTGTACTTCAGCACCTTATCAACGACATCAAAGCCCACGGCAATCGTCTGACGACAGGTGATGTCGGCAATCGTTACCTATTCTCCGTGCTGATAGAGAACGGTCAGCGCGAACTGCTTTACACGATGCTAAACCACGACGATGTGCCAGGCTACGGCTATCAGATAAAGAAAGGCCACACCACACTGACAGAACAATGGGATCCAGATATGGGCGCATCGATGAACCACTTCATGATGGCGCATATTGAGAATTTCCTGATTCCTGATCTCTTGGGCATTCAGCGTACAGGCGATCTGATAGAAATCGAACCGCATCCCGTTGGTGATATCGTTTGGTGTAAAGGGTCGACGATGAGTGCCCATGGCCCAGTCAAAGTAGAATGGCACATCGACAAAGACGTCTTCACACTGGAGATTGACATTCCCGAGGGAGGCTTTGCCGATGTCTATATGCCCTTCTCCGGCCATGCGGAGAGTGTGACGGAAGGCCACCACAAACTGACGGAAAAAATCAATAAACGATAGACGATTAGCGTTTCTTTCGCTTATAGCATTTCTCGAACGTACATAGTCCGCAAGTATATTCCAACTTGCGTACTTTCCCTCCTACCCCAATGATACCGCTGACGCTCTTGATGGGTACCATGAGCGACGAGTCGGTGATCCGCACACCACACGTATGACCATCAAACAATGGGAAGAGCACTTGCTGCTGGGCGACGTGCCAACCGCAATAGCCTGGCGAGAAACGGTTGGTATGTTTCCACCCGAGTTTGTCGATATTTTCCTGTAGGGCCAGTTCCATCTGATCGGCACATTTCTCGGCAATCACCGACCCTAACGCGTCAGCAATAAACACCCGCACCATGTCGCCCTCTTGCTTCAAACGTTGCTGGAAGGATTCGAATTCCTTTCCGCTGGTACAAATAAATAGGGCGTAGGCCTCAGCACCTTGCAACTGACGTTCGATAATCCTGCCCGTTTCAAAGGGTGGCAACGCTTGTGTGACGAAGAAGCAGAACCGGGGACGCAACCATGCTCGCACGTCGTCCATCAGACGCAGAGTCTCCTGGCGTGTCGCCTCGTCGGGCTCCACACCATGATAGCCCATCTGTTCGTAAACGTCAGAAGGGGCGATGCCTAATTGGTCGTATGTCAGCGTTTTCTCTGTCATTGCGCACTTTTGCAGTCTTTCAGTCTGCAAAGTTACGCAAAAAAACTCAGATGACAAAACAATATGCCGTCCGTCTTAATAAAAACGAACTAAAAAAGAGTGGCATCATACCACCATTGGTAACACCTCTGAAGAATAACGAGACGCTCGACGTAGAAAGCCTCGAACGACTCATTGAACACCTCATCGAAGGTGGTGTACACGGACTCTTCGTACTGGGAACGACAGGCGAGGAACAGAGCCTGTCATACGACGTGCGCAAACAAATGATTAAGGAGTCGTGTCGTATCAATCGCGGACGTCTGCCCCTGTTGGCGTGTATCACGGATACAAGTATTGAGGAGAGCATCCGTCTGGCTCGCAAGGCTGCTGACTATGGTGCTGACGGTGTTGTCTCAGCGCCTCCTTATTACTTTGCGACGGGTCAGCCCGAGCTGGCTCAGTTCTATGAGGAGCTGGTGCCTCAGCTGCCGCTTCCCGTGTTCTTATATAATATGCCCTCGCACGTCAAGGTGAGCTTCGCACCTGACACCGTTGCCCGCATTGCGAAAACCGAGCAGGTTGTGGGTTTCAAGGACTCCAGCGCCAATGCCGTTTACTTCCAAAGCGTGATGTACAAGATGCAACATCGTCCTGACTTCGCGATGCTCGTAGGTCCTGAGGAGATTACAGGCGAATGTGTGCTCTTAGGTGCACAAGGTGGCATCAACGGCGGAGCCAACATGTTCCCAGAGCTGTATGTGGCTATGTACAATGCTGCATCCGCTCGTGACATCAATCGCGTGCTCGACCTGCAACAGCTCATCATGCAGATATCCACTACGATATATACCGTTGGCCGTCACGGTTCCAGCTACCTGAAAGGCTTGAAGTGCGCCCTCTCGCTGCTGGGTATCATCAACGACGACTTCGTAGCTTCTCCGTTCTATAAGTTCGAGGCTCCAGAGCGCGACAAAATCCGCGCAGCCCTCGACGCCCTACCCATCAAGAATGGCAAGCTATGCATCTGATTGATTTCATCGTCTTCATCGCCTTCACCTTAGGTGTCGTCGTCTTCGGCTGTTCTTTCTTCAAGAAGGGCAGCAGTGCCGACGAGTTCACCTCTGCGGGCCATTCTATTCCCGGCTGGGTGGTGGGTATGTCCATTTTCGCCACTTACGTCAGTAGCATCTCGTACATCGGCTATCCGGGCAAGGCCTTTGCTGCTGATTGGAATGCATTTGTGTTCTCGCTGTCCATACCTATTGCCTCCTACTTTGCCGCCAAATATTTCGTGCCGTTCTACAGGCATTCGGGTTCCGTTTCGGCCTATACGTTTCTGGAAGAGAAATTTGGTGCATGGGCTCGACTCTATGCCTCGGCCTGCTACCTGTTGACGCAGATTGCACGCATGGGTTCGATACTTTATCTGTTAGCCGTACCGATGTATATCCTCATGGGCTGGGACATGCATACCGTTATCATCCTCACGTCCATCGGCATCATCATTTATTCGATGATGGGAGGCTTGAAAGCTGTCATCTGGGCAGACGCCATACAGGGTATTATATTAATAGGTGGAGCCGTACTGTGTCTGGCCATCCTGATGTTCTCAATGCCTGAAGGGCCGATGCAGACCTTTGAACTCGCGGCAAACAGCCCCATGGGCAACAAGTTCTCGCTGGGCGCATTCACGTCTGATTTGACCACATCGACCTTCTGGGTTTGCCTCATCTACGGCATCTTTATCAACCTCCAGAACTACGGTATCGACCAGAACTACGTGCAACGCTACCATGCTGCCAAAACGGACAAGGACGCGAAATTCTCGGCACTCTTCGGAGGCTATCTCTTTATCCCCGTCTCGGCATTGTTTTTCCTCATTGGCTCGGCACTTTACTCGTATTATCAGGCTGGCGTGGCACCCTTACCAACAGAGATTCAGGCCAAGCCCGACTACGTATTCCCTTATTTTATTGTCAACGGTCTGCCTGTAGGCTTGCGAGGTCTGCTCATTGCCTCCATCTTTGCCGCTGGCATGAGCACCGTCTCGACTTCCGTCACCTCTGCAGCCACGATTATCCTGACGGACTACGTGCGCCCGTTCTTCCTGAAGGCTCGCAAGGTTACTGACCGTTTGCGCCATCACGACCCTGCCGATCATCACAAGCACCAGCGACTTGAACTCGCCATCGTCCGTTTTTCCAGTTTTGGCGTAGGTATGTTAGGTGCCTGTGTGGCTATTGCGATGCTATCGGTAGAAAGCATCATCGACGCTTGGTGGACACTCAGCTCGATATTCAGCGGAGGCATGCTCGGTCTCTTCCTGCTGGGCTGTATCCCTCAGAAAATCAATCGTCTGGCGGCTCTGCTGGGTTGTATTGCAGGCATTGTGGTCATTGCGTGGATATCGTTAGCTTCCATGTGGAATCTGCCAGGCATCCACCTGCACCCCTATCTGGCCATCGTACTTGGCACGACGGTCATCTTCCTGACAGGATTCCTCGTCACTTTTTTGCGTTTTTCTTCTCGTCTTCGATAGAAAAGTATTATCTTTGCAAACGAAAAGCGAGAACAAAGAGAAAATGAACACATACGATATTCAAAAAATACGCGAGGATTTTCCGATTTTAGGTCGTGAGGTGTACGGCAAGCCATTGGTGTATTTGGACAATGCGGCAACGACACAGAAGCCGCTGATGGTGCTGGACGCGATGAGGGACGAATACCTGAATGTGAATGCCAATGTACATCGTGGCGTACACTACCTGAGTCAGCAGGCTACTGATCTGCACGAGGCGGCCCGCGAAAAAGTGCGCCAGTTCATCAACGCCCGTAAGACGGAGGAAATCGTGTTTACGCGTGGCACTACGGAGGCCATTAACCTGGTGGCCAGCTCGTTCTGCGAGAGCCAGATGAAGGAAGGCGACGAAGTCATCGTAACGGAGATGGAACACCACTCGAACATCGTCTCATGGCAGTTGCAGGCGATGAAACGTGGTATCGTCGTCAAACACCTGCCCATTACGGACGACGGCCGTTTAGTATGTTGCGATGACATCGCAACATACATCACCAACCGCACAAAGCTTATCAGCGTGGCTCACGTCAGCAACGTGTTAGGCACTGTGAACAATGTTTCTGACATTGTTAAGATAGCCCACGCGCACGGCATCCCCGTCTTAGTCGATGGTGCTCAGAGTGCGCCTCACTTCAAGGTGGACGTGCAGGCGATGGACTGCGACTTCTTTGCCTTCAGCGGTCATAAGATGTACGGCCCGACAGGCATCGGTGTGCTATACGGCAAGGAGGAATGGCTGGAGAAACTTCCTCCCTATCAGGGCGGTGGCGAAATGATTGACAAGGTGACGTGGGAACGGACGACCTTCGAACGCCTACCGTTTAAGTTCGAGGCTGGCACGCCTGATTATGTGGCTACCCACGGACTGGCCAAAGCCATAGAATACATCGACGCCATTGGTTTCGACGCCATCCAGCAACACGAGCAGGAACTCACCCGCTATTGCATGGAACAGCTGCAAACCATCGAGGGCATGAAAATCTACGGTCCTGCCACTACTCCCAACGCATCAGCGTTGGGTAAAGACGCCGTCGTCTCCTTCAACGTCGGCAACATCCACCACCTGGATATGGGCACCCTACTCGACCGCCTGGGCATTGCCGTCCGCACGGGTCATCATTGTGCCCAACCGCTGATGGACCGTCTCGGCATCTCTGGCACCGTCCGCGCCTCGTTTGCTCTTTATAACACGAAAGAGGAAATCGACACCCTCGTGGCCGGCATCCGTCGCGTCAGCCAGATGTTTTAAACATAGAGATATCAATGCCAGCCGGGCCAACCGCCAGGGCCAGGACCTCCGCCACCGCCAGTGTATGACGAGAGGGTGACGTTGGAACCGCCGGTGAATGTGGCGCCGGTATAGGCTACACCGTCGAAGATGCTGGTGCCGCCGCTGACGGTAACACCGCTCTTCAGCGTGGGCTGCGAGGCACCGCTGACGACGAGGGTATTGCCACCGCTGGATGGGGTCTTAAAGACAAATGTCTCGCTGCCGACGGTCATGGCGTACCACGTATTCTTGCTCCACGACGAGGCCTGATAGCACGACTGAGTGAGCTGTGCACCGTTCTCCAGTCCACCGATGGCAATGATGGTGCCGCCAGTGACGTAGAGTTTCTTCTGCTCCTCGCTGTTGGCGTCGATGGCCACCTCGGGACTCGTGGTGCCGATGGCATAGATTACACCTCCTTTAATATATACGTTACCATTGGCGTCGATGCCGTCGTTGCCGGTAGAGCAGGCATAGACGTAGCCGCCGCTGATAGTCAGGTCGCCGGCATTGCTCAGGCTCTTGGTGTCGTCGTTGTACGAGGCGTTGATGGCATCGTCCGAGGCGTTCACGGTCACCTGTCCGCCTGTGATGTCGATGCTGGTTTTGCTTTCGATACCCTCGCCGCCAGCACCTGTCGTGGTGACGAAGATGACGGCATTGTCGCTAATCACGATGGCCCCGTCAATCTTGATGCCCTTGGGCGACGACTTGTAGTCGCTGTCGTAGCGGTCGAGTTGCTGCGAGCTGCTAACGGTAGATAGTGTACCGCTCGACGATGCCACAACGGCATTGCCGCTGGTCTTGATGATGATGGTGCCACCCGTAGCGGTAAATGTGCCGTCGCCATTGATGCCCTTGCCGCCAGCACCCGTACTCGTCAGGTTCAGCGTACCGCCGCTGATGGTCATGTTGCCGTCAGCACCCAGACAAGCTGAAGCCTTGGTCTTCACCTTCGTGCTGTCCCACACGCCACCGCCCGTGGTCTTCACGGTGATGTCGCCACCACTGATCTTCATGTCGCCCTCGCCCTTGATGCCCTTGGCGGCATCGGCAGTCACGGTGATGTTGATCGTTCCGCCACTGATGTAGATATTGCCTGAGTCCTCATCCTCGTGGTCGGTGGTCTCACCCGTCGAGGCATCGCCATCGATGTCGCACTGGATGCCGTCGTCCTGCGTACCGCTGATGTTAATCGTACCGCTCTCCATCAGGAAGTATTCGGCGCAGTTGATGCCGTCGCCCACAGCCGAAGTCACGTTGATGGTGGCGTTCTTCAGCGTCATGTACTCACCCGTCTTGATGCCGTGCTTCACGTTGCCAACGACGTTCAGCGTACCCTTCTGCGCAAACTCGGCGTGGCCCTTGATGTAGAGGCAGCCCTTCTGCGAACCGGTCGAAGCGTCGCTGAGCGTGTTGGTCGTTCCTGTAACAATCTTTACCTTAATACGTTTGCCGTTCTGGATGTGTACGGCAGCACCGCTATATACTGGTGTCGCGTTGGTCAGCGTCAGGCCGCTCAGCTCTATCGTCGCCTTATACGAGCCCGACATATAGAACTCGCCGTCCGTCGATGTGCCGCTCAGCGTGTAGGTGATTTCCTCGGCCAGGTCGTCGCTCTGGGCTATCGACACGTGCGCCCCGCTGACGGTCGGTGTGACGTACTGCGCCACATTGCCTGCCACCGTCACCGATGCCGTTGAGCCGTCGTAACTCACGCCTATCGTACCGTCGCTGACCTTGCTATCGTCCACCGTCATCGCTGTGATGTCGGCGAGCGAAAAGGTCTTGCCCATGACGGTCACCGTCTCGCCATTGGCGTAGGTCATCTCGCCCGTCTGCGAGGCAGGGAACTGATAGGTCACGCTGCCCACCTTGACGTTCAGCGTCTGCGCCAGACAATTGACAATTGACAATTGATAATTGACAATTATGGTCAACAGAAGTATTCTGAATAACTGTTTCATCTTACCACCATTTTATAAGTCCTACTATTTGTCTTCACGATATACACGCCCTTCCGCATCTGGTCCTTCGTAACCTTGTGGCCCTGCAGGTCGTAGATGTCGGTGGAATTGTCAATTGTCAATTGTCCATTCTCAATTGTTTCGATGCCCGTCGTTTCGTCCGATGTCGAGAAATACATCTTGCTCAGGTTCGTCAGTGTGAACGACTGCGAGCCCACCGTCAGGGTAGTACCGCTGATGGTCAGCGTAACGTCCGAAGCAACGGATACCGAAGCCTTCGCCCCGTCCGTCGTCTCAAAAGTCAGGTAGGTATAGTCCCCGGCCTGCACCGTCAGCGTCCCTACCAGCATTGTCAATAACATTAAAATCTTCTTCATATCGCCTAATCGTTTGTAATGATGCTGCAAAGATAATGATTATCGGAGCATTCACCAAATCTTTTCAACGAAACGGTTATTTTTTTCAGTAAATTCTCATTTGGCGGCAGTCCGTCGTTTACTTTAAGTGAAATGTCTTATTGTTCTCTTAGCTGCATCGGTGTCATTCCGAAGTGGTCCTTGACGTACTTGCCGAAGAAGGATGGGTTAGGAAAACCGAGACGGTCACAAATTTGCTTGATGCTGAAGTCGGTCTGCTTCAGATAGTAGCGGATGTCCTCTAATACATGTTCCGTAATCCACTCGTTGGCTGTCTTCCCAGAGTTCTTCTTACAGACGACCGTGAGGTATTTGGGAGAGATACAAAGCTCGTTAGCATATGCTTCTACCGTCTGACGTTTCACATCGTTGGAGTGTAACAGGTCGAGGAAGCGCTGGAAATGGCTTTCCCCAGTTGATAATTGAGAATTGACAATTGATAATTGATTATCGGCTGACAGCATCCACTTCATTGCGCCACAAAGACCGAGGATGGCCGAACGGAGCAGGGCCTGGATGATTTCTGTGTGATAAGGATTCTCCTTACCCCGCTCGATAGCCAGTGTCAGCATGTCGTAGAAATGGGTGTAGAAGAGAATCTCGTCTTCATCCATTGTTACGACATGTTGCCGATGGATATACATCATGTCGTTCCAGATGTTCATTTTTTCGTGCAAGAAACTCTGCAGGATGCGGTTGGTGAGGAACATTGCCTTCAGATTGAAATCAGGACTTATCATCACATCGGTCACCGTGACGTTCTGAGGTATGACAGCCACCTGGTTCTTATGCAGTTCCATCTGTATGCCATTCATCTGAGCCTGTACTCTGCCGCTGGTGCAGATAACAACGGCATTCATCGACACATGGGCGGTTCTCGTTTCGGTAAACTGCTGGATACTGTCAACCACGACGATGTCATTGTCAGAATAGCCAATCTGGACATCCTCATTGTCTGTTAATGTCTGAAATGTTACTTCTTCATGCTGTTTCATGCTGCAAAGATAATGATTATTTCCCGTTTTTCATGTTTTATTTGGCGCAAATTATGTTTGTTTTGGAATCTTTGTGTAGAATTGATAAAAAACGAAGTGAAAACAGACATGAATAATAGTCGATTTTGGATTAATTTTGCAACCATAATAAGTCATTTTGTTATGAAAAAAGTATTATTGTTAGCAATTGGCTGTTGGCTGTTAGCTGTTAGCTGTAGTAACAAGAAGGAACCGAACGTGAAGGTTCCGACGAGAGTGAAAACGCTGGTGGTGTCACCAGGTATGGTGGATAACGCCCAGACGTATGTGGGTATTGTGGAAGAACGCGAAGCGACGGCGGTGAGCTTCACGGGCATGGGCGTGGTGAAACGCATGCTGGTGAACGAAGGTCAGACTGTCAGCAAAGGTCAGTTGATAGCTGAGATGGACGACACACAAACCCGCAACGTGCTGAGTGGTGCTGAGGCGCAGATGACGCAGGCCAACGATGCTTTGGCGCGCTACAAGATGCTGCACGACAATGGTTCACTGCCCGAGGTGCAGTGGGTAGAAATACAGAGCAAGGTAGCTCAGGCCAAGTCGCAATTAGAGGTAGCGAAGAAGAACCTGGCCGACTGCCGGCTGATAGCTCCAGTTAGTGGCATCATCGGCAAGAAGCTGATAGGAACAGGTGAGACGGCATTACCGTCACAGGCTGTGGTGAGCATCCTCGACATCTCAACGGTCAAGGTGAAAGTAGCTGTCCCTGAAGCAGAGATAGGAGGCATCAATGTCACTACTCCAACAAGTATTTCGGTAGAAGCCATCAATGGCAGTTATCAAGGAGGCCGCATAGAGAAAGGCGTGCAGGCTGATGCGCTGACACACACGTACGATATAAGAATTAATGTGGCAAACGGCAATCGGAAACTGTTGCCTGGCATGGTGGCATCGGTTCGTTTTATCTCTGACGGATCACAAGCCATTGGCAGCAAGATGATTCCTGTGACAGCAGTACAGAAGACGACGGTGAGTACCAGTCGTCCGACGGTGAGTACCGGTCGTCAGGCCGATGGCAGCCTGTTTGTATGGACGGTGGACAAGGACAGCACG
The DNA here is from genome assembly GCA_902800245.1 of uncultured Prevotellaceae bacterium. Lineage (GTDB taxonomy): Bacteria > Bacteroidota > Bacteroidia > Bacteroidales > Bacteroidaceae > Prevotella. Next base: position 28,215 of record CADCDY010000032.1, on the reverse strand, counting down.
GCACATCGGACAACTGTGACTATCGGTCAGACACAGGGCAATTATGTAAGTGTCATCGATGGTCTAAGCATCGGTGATCGCATTGCCACAGAGGGTTACCAGAAACTCAGTGAAGGAACTAAGGTGATTTTCTAATTGACAATTGATAATTGATAATTGACAATTATGAAGAACGTAAACTGGCTCCGATGGCCTTTGGAGCATTACTCGATATCATTGCTCATCGTAGGCATCCTGTTTGTGATGGGCATCTACGGCATGTACATCATGCCGAAGGACGAATTCCCCCATGCCACCATCCGGCAAGGGGTAGTGGTGGCGGTATATCCTGGTGCCACCAGCGAAGAGGTGGAGCAGCAGGTGGCTCGTCCGTTGGAGCGCTACCTCTTTACCTTCGGCGAAGTGAACCGCGTGAAAACTACCACACAGTCGCAGAACGGCATGTGTATTGTGATGGTAAGACTGAACGACGACGTGAACAACAAGGACGAGGTGTGGTCGAAAATCAAACACGGCCTGAACGGCTTCAAGGCACAGTTGCCAGGTGGTGTATTGGCCATCGTGGTAAACGATGACTTTGGTAACACCTCGGCCCTGCTTATCGCCATCGAGAGCGACCAGCGCAGCTATCGCGAACTGAAACAGTACAGCGACGACCTCTCCGACCGCTTGCGTCGTATTCCATCGGTGGCGAATGTTAAGCTATTCGGAGAACAGAAGGAGCAGATCAGTCTCTATGTCGACCGCCAACGCCTGCAGGCCTACGGCATTGGTCAACAGATGCTTTTTTCACGATTGCAGGCTCAGGACATTACCACCATGAGTGGCTCGATAAGCGACGACGACCAGCAGATACCCATCCACGTAGAGGCTCAGGAGAATAGCGAGGAGGAGATTGCCAACCAGATTATCTTCTCCGACCCTGCAACGGGCAAGGTGACCCGCGTTCGTGATGTGGCCCGTGTGGTGCGCGAGTACGAACCGATGTCGAGCCGTATCGAACAAGACGGACATCCTTGTGTGCTGCTGTCGATGGAGATGACGCCTGGCAATAACGTGGTGCAGTACGGACTGGAGGTGGAACGTGTGCTCAGCAGTTTCGCTGCTGAGGAACTTCCCGACGACGTACACGTCACCCGCATTGCCGACAAGCCTAAAGTGGTAGCCACGAGTGTGAGCGACTTCCTGCGCGACCTGCTCATCTCGATGCTAATCATTATCCTGGTCATGATGGTGCTGTTCCCCATCCGTTCGGCCATCGTGGCGGCCATCACCATCCCGCTCAGCACATTCGTCAGCGTGGCTATCATGTATATGATGGGCATCGAACTGAACATCGTAACGTTGGCGGCACTGATTGTGGTGCTGGGAATGATTGTCGATAACTCCATTGTGGTCATCGACGGCTACTTAGAGTATCTGGGCAAAGGGTTCAAACCCTTCGATGCCGCCATCGAGTCGGCACGTCAGTATTTCATGCCGATGCTGCTGGCCACCATCTGCATCTGTGCCATCTTCTATCCCTTCCTCATCACGATGAAGGGCATGTTCCACGACTGTCTGGAGGACTTCCCTGTCACCATCACCATCAATCTGATGGTGTCGCTGGTGCTGGCCGTCACGGTGATTCCGTTCTTGGAGACACGTATCATCAAGCCTGATAAGGTGAGCACCGATGGTAATAAAATTACCAAATGGGTGCAGCGCACATACGATAAGGTGCTCGACTGGACCTTTGCACATCCTATGATGACTATCTGTGGTGGTATCGCGGTCATCCTGCTGTCGTGCCTCATCGCCCCCACGCTGAAAATTCGCCTGTTCCCATACGCTGACCGCGACCAGTTTGCCGTGGAGATATTCCTACCTGACGGTAAAGGAATGGCAGAGACGCGTGTGGTGGCCGATTCCGTCCGCCACGTCCTCGAAAAAGACGATCGCATCACGAGTATCACAGGTTTCATTGGTTGTTCGTCACCCCGATTCATGGATGCCTACGCGCCTCAGATGGCTGGCAACAACTATGCACAATTTATCGTCAACACGCAGAGCGACAAGGCCACGCTCGACCTCCTGACCCGGTATCAACCACAGCTCAGCGAGGCGTTCCCCAATGCCTACGTGAAGTTCAAGCGACTGGACTATCTGGAGGTGAACGAGCTGGAATATCGTTTCTATGGCGACAATCTCGACTCGCTGCATGTGGTGGCCGAGCGGTTGATGGAGCGTATGCGCCAGATGCCGGAACTGGAGTGGGTACATACCGACTATTTCCAGCCCTACCCCATCATCAACGTCGAACTCGACCCCGTGACGTCGGCGCAGTTGGGTATTACCCGCACCACCGCCCAGCTGGCGCTCAGTGCCACGTCTTCCGACCTGCGTGTGGGACAGATATGGGAGGGCAACTACGAGCTGCCCATCGTCGTTAAGGACGATACCGACATGACCTTCTCGGATATCGCCAACCTGGGCATCGCCTCGCCAGCATCATTGGTTTCTGCTGCTGGCTCTCAATTGTCAATTGTCAATTCTCAATTGTCAACTAACTCCACCGTCCCCCTGCGCCAGATTGCCAAGGTGCAGCCCAAGTGGAGCGAGAGCCGCATCATGCATCGTGGTGGCGAGCGTTGCATCACCATTACAGCCCAGTTTGCACAAGGCGTCTATACCGCTCCTATCGAGAAAGAGATTGCCCGCGTGATGCAGGAGGACATCGAACTGCCTCAGGGTGTCCGCACCGAGGTGGGCGGCGAGATAGAATACGGCGACGAGGCGCTGCCACAGATTTTTGGCGGTATTGCCATTGCGGAGGTCATCGTGTTCTTCTTCCTGCTGTTCAATTTCAAGCGGTATGGCATCACCACCATCTGTATGGTCGCCCTGGCGCTGATGACGCCTGGTGCGCTGATCGGTCTCGGACTGATGAACCGCGCCCTCGGGCTCACCTCTATCTTCGGACTCATCACGCTGATGGGAATGATCATGCGTAACGAGATTCTCATCTTCGAGCACGCCAACAATCTTTTAAGAGGTGAGAGGTTAGAGGTGAGAGGTGAGAGCGAAGCTGTAAAGCAGGCGGCCTACGAGGCTGGCAAGCGCCGCATGGTGCCCATCTTCCTCACCACGGCCACCACTGCTGTCGGTGTGGTGCCGATGATCATCGCCCAGTCATCGTTCTGGATGCCCGTAGGTGTCACCATCTTCGCCGGTGGCATCGGCTCGCTCATCATGGTAGTCACCATGCTACCCGTCATTTATTGGAAAGTTAGTACTAAGTAATTATGAAAAAGATATTAGCAATCATAGCTGGTTCATTTTGTTGCTGTGTCATAGCAACCGCCCAGCGCACCTACACCCTCCAGCAGCTCAAGGACTCTGCCCTCCACAACAACATCGCCATCCGTAATGCACGGCATGGCATCGACGCCGCCCACCAGCAGCGCAAGGAAGCGTTTACCAAATACTTTCCTAATGTCAGCGGCACGGGCCTGTGGTTTAATGCCAACCGCGGTATGGCGCAGACCACCGTCAATCCTTCAGAGATGATTTCCCCTGATTTGGGGGCCAGTCTGGCACAGATGCTGCCTGCCGAGGCGCTTGCAGCCTTGTTCAATCCCATCAGCATCTCGATGATGAAGAATGGTACCATCGGCTCGCTGATGGCTGTGCAGCCCGTTTTTGCTGGTGGTCAGATTATCAACGGCAACAAACTCGCCAAAGTGGGTGAAGACGTAAGCCGTCTCCAGTTACAATTGTCGGAAAACGAGGTCGAGAAAACTGCCGAGCAATATTTCTGGCAGTTAGCCTCGCTGCAGGAGAAGCTGAAGACCGTCGATGCTGTCGATACCCTGTTGGCCGGCATCCATAAGGATGTCGACGTCGCCGTGCGCGCCGGTTTGGCCATGCGCAACGACCTGCTACAGGTACAACTGCGCCAGAATGACCTCCAGAGTCAGCGACTGAAGTTGCAGAACGGCATCTCCATCATCCGCCTCCTGCTCTCGCAATACTGTGGCCTGCGCGATACGTCGTTTGTCATTGACCATTCTGCTGCGGAAAAGGAGGCGGATGCCAATAATTGTCAATTGTTAATTGTCAATTGTCAATTAGAAAACCTCCCCGAGTATCAGTTGTTAGGCAAACAGGTCGAGGCTACCAATCTACAGAAGAAACTGGCCGTCGCTCAGAATCTGCCAACAGTTGCCGTGGGTGCAGGCTACAACTACCACAACCTGCTCGACAACAATCACACCTTCGGCATGCTGTTCGCCACCGTCAGTGTGCCTATCAGCGACTGGTGGGGCGGCTCCCACGCCATCAAGCGCCGCAAGATAGACCTTCAGCAGGCACAGGAGCAGTTAGAGGACAATGCCGAACTGCTGAAGATCCGTATGCAGAACGCCTGGAATGGTGTCCAGGAAGCCCGCCAGCAACTCCAGCTCGCTCAGCGCAGCATCGAACAAGCCGAGGAGAACCTCCGTCTGCACCGCGACTACTATCGTGCCGGCACCTCACGCATGTCAGACCTACTCGAAGCACAGCTGCTCTACCAGCAGTCGCTCGACAAGCATACCGATGCCTTTGCCGACTATCACAACAAACTCCTGGAGTACAAACAAGCAACAGGGCAACTCCACTAGTCCCACACCTTAGCCTCAGTATTGCTTCGATGCTCCTTCAGTTCTTATCCGCTATTTATTCGATACGTGCTCAGTACTTGTTCGGTTAATTACCGGACAACAACCGGACAACAACCGGACAACAACTGTACATGAATTGGACCTGAATGGGACCTGAATGGGAGCTACTCCCTTGCAGCAAGTACAAGCAACAGGGCAGTAAAGGCGGGGCGGCCTGGCGTCTACATCGTCAACGGCTCCAAGTACGTGAAGAAATAATCCATCGCCCACTGCCTTACTTCAAAAAGACAGTGGGCGTTTTTTATGCTCGAGTATGAGGCTTACGGATAATACCCGTGAAGATGCGGCCTGACTGAATGCCCAGTCGACGGGCGGAGAAGAAGGTGTCGGATTGCTGGACGGTGCAGATGTCGGCAACGGAGATGTTGGCCTCGGGAACACCGGCAGCAAGGAGTTGCAGACGATTGCACTCGGGCAGGTCGATGTGCCACCGTGATAATTGACAATTAATAATTGACAATTGACAATTAAAAGTGGGGTACTGCTTAGCAATGGCTGTCATGTCGAAACCAGCGGCTGCAAAGGCGTCATAGACCTCGTCGCCCACCTCGAAACTATCGAGACTGATGCCTGGACCAATCTGAACGCGCAGATTGGAAGGTTGCGAACCGTATGCCGCCGCCATATCTGCAATGGTCTGCTGTGCGATGCGCTGGACGGTGCCGCGCCAGCCAGCATGAACGGCAGCCGCGGCGTGTTGTCGGGGGTCGTAAACGAGCAACGGGATGCAGTCGGCCGTGCTGACTCCGATGCATACGTCCGTGAGATTAGTCATCACCGCGTCGATGCCCTCCAAGCGTGTTTGGCGGTCTTTTTCCGACAGCGCGAGAAAGGCCTCGTCAATCCGTAAGGACTGCGCCAGATGTACCTGATGGGGCATGATGAGACGGTCGTCGCTGATGCCCAACTGTTGGCACAGCAAAGCGCGGTTCTTGCGAATGGCCTCAGCATCATCGCCACAGTAGCGGTTGATGTTGAACTCGCCATACGCCCCCGTACTGAATCCACCAAAGCGCGTCGTACTGAACGCAACAACGTCCTCATGGAGGTCGTAAACAAGTGATTTGGGCTGTATCATATCATCATCTGTGTTCAGACAGGAAATCATTTCTTTCTGGGTTTGCGTTTGCGCTTGGGCTTCACGTCGTCTTCACCGAGGGCGTCGAGCATGGACATCTGTTTCTCGTGTAGGTAGTTGTCGACGGTGTAGCCCTTCTCGGCCATCTTAACGAGCAGATAGCGACGGGCGAGCCACGCCTGCTTGAGGTCGGGCAAGGCGTTGTTGAGGCGGCGAGAAGCTTGTTTGTTGTTGGTCTCAACCTTGACGGAGAGTTCGATGGGTTTGGTGAGGATGTCGCGCAACTGGTCGGCAAAGTATTCGGCACTACGTTTTACGCGGTCGAGGAAATCGGCATCGCGCAGGGATTCGATAGACATGGCCTGAATCTTCTGCTGCCACTTGACGGCCACCTCAAGAACGCGCTGACGCAGGTCAAAAAGCGTCTGGTCGTGGAGCTGCTTGAGCGAGGCGTGACTATGGTAGAAGAACTCAGCGAAGATGCGCACCATCGACTCTTCCAAAGACAGAATGGCGCGGAAGTCGAAGAGTTGCATCAGCAGGTAGCGCTCGTACTCCTGCTTGAGCGCGGGCAATTGTTGGATGCTGCGCTCGGCTTGGTATTCCTGCTGGGCGATGTACGAATCGACGCGCTCGTCGTTGATGACGGCACGAGGTTCCAAGGGCGAGGCAAGCACCAGACCTTCGAGTGTGCGGCAGCGGCTTAGGGCGACATATACCTGACCAGGCGCGAACGACTGGTTGGCATCGATGATGGCGCGGTCGAAGGTCAGGCCCTGACTCTTGTGAATGGTGATGGCCCACGCCAGTCGCAGCGGCAATTGCTTGAACGTGCCCTGCACCTCACTTTCTATCTCGCGCGTCTGTTCGTTCAGCGTATAGCGCATATTCTCCCACTCCAGCGGCTCCACTTCAATGGCTTCCGCGTCGCCCTCGCAATAGACGGTGAGACGATTTTCTGAGGCTTCCATCACACGACCGATGCGACCATTATAATAATTGTGTTCACCTGACGGATCGTTCTTTACGAACATCACCTGCGCACCCTCTTTCAGTACCAACGTCTCAGCCGTGGGATAGGAGTATTCAGGGAACGTGCCCTTGACCTCAGCGCGATACTGGTACGAACGGCCAGGGAGTTTTTGTAGCTCTGACTCGTTGTAGAAGTTGGCGAGGTTGTTGTGGGTGGTCAGGCGGATGGCCAGTTGGCTGTTCTCTCTTTGAGAGTGTGGCGTTGCGAGGGCTGTTAGCTGTTGGCTATTGGCTGTTGGCTTTTGGCTATTGGCTACTCGGCTGTTCAGCTTCGACAAAGCCTCTGTCGACGGATGGCCCTCGCGAATCTCGTTCAGGAGTGCGATGAACGACTCGTCCTGCTGGCGATAGACGTGAGAGAGTTGGATAGTCACGTAGTCAATCTGCTGCAGCGCTTTCGAGCCAAAGAAGTACGGTGTGTCGTAGTAGGGCTTCAGCATGCGCTCATCTTCAGGCGTGACGACGGGCGTGAGCTGTGCCAGGTCGCCAATCATCAGCAGCTGCATGCCGCCGAAGGGCTGTCCATGTTCGCGGAAGCGACGCAGTACGGCATCGATGGCGTCGAGCAGGTCGGCACGCACCATCGAAACCTCATCGATGATAAGCAGGTCGGACGAGGCGATGATTTTCCGCTTCTCCTTGCCGAAGTCAAATTTGCTCTCGACCTTCGCACCAGGCACGTAAGGCGAAAACGGCAGCTGGAAGAACGAGTGGATGGTGACGCCCCCTGCATTGATGGCCGCCACACCTGTCGGAGCCACCACAATGGGTCGCTTGCGCGAGTGTTCCATGATGGTTTTCAGAAACGTCGTCTTGCCCGTTCCCGCCTTGCCGGTCAGAAATATGCTGCGTCCCGTACTTTCGACGAAGTCCCACGCCGTACGCAGCTCGTTGTTTTGTTCCATATCTGTTTTTAACCTTGTTAGGTATAACTTTGTCACAAAGGTAGTCATTTCTTGCGAAATATCGGCAGAAAAACACGATAATTAACATATACTGACACTTTGCTGATAAATCAAGGGGCGAAATAGCAAGGTGTAAGCAAAACGACAGGATTAGTAGTTGAATTCTTTACAAAATGACACTTTTGGGGTAAATATAAGCACAAAAAGTTATGCTTTTCTTTGGCATTCGTGTCTTTTTGTTTACCTTTGCAGCCGAAAAAGTAGCAAAAGGATAGCAAAATCCCCAAATAGTAAGCAATATGGCACAGAAAATCAGGTTTACGAAGATGCACGGTTGCGGCAACGACTACATCTATGTCAATACGATGGAGCAGAAGGTGCCCAACCCTCATGAGGCCGCCGTCCGATGGAGCGACCGCTACAAAGGCATCGGTTCTGACGGACTGGTGCTGATAGGCAAAAGTCCTGTGCCTGAGGCTGACTACACGATGCACATCTATAATGCGGATGGTTCGGAGGCCATGATGTGCGGCAATGCGAGCCGTTGCATCGGTAAATATCTGTATGAACGCGGACTGACGACGAAAACGGAAATCCGTCTGTTGACGCTGTCAGGCGTGAAGACGTTGAAGTTACACATTATTAATAATAAGGTGGAAAGTGTGACGGTGGACATGGGCGAGCCGGTATTAGAGGACGAGTCGCAATTCATGGGCTATCGCGTGCTGGACAAGGGTACGTTTGTATCGATGGGTAATCCCCATTACGTCATCTTTACTGACGATGTCGATCAGGTGGGCGAGACGGGACGGATGCTGGAAAAACATCCGGCATTTCCACAGCGGTGTAACATAGAGTTCGCAAAGATTGTCAGCGGCAAAACCGCTGACCACACAACCGCTCTTGCTGACAGCACAACTATTAGGACGCGCGTTTGGGAACGAGGTAGCGGCATCACGCAAGCCTGCGGTACGGGCGCTTGTGCAACGGCTGTTGCTGCGGCATTGACGGGCAAGGCAGGGCGCAAAAGCGACATCGTGATGGATGGTGGTACGCTGAGTATCGAGTGGCGTGAGTCGGACAACCGCGTCTACATGACGGGGCCTGCCGAGTTTGTGTACGATGGCGAGATAGAAATTTAATTTTCAATTATCAATTGTCAATTATCAATTAAATAAATATGGCATTAGTAAACATTCATTTCCTGAACCTGCAGAACAACTACCTGTTCGCTGACATTGCCAAGAAGGTGAACGCCTTCAAGGTGATGCACCCCAAGGCCGATGTCATTTCATTGGGTATTGGCGACGTGACGCAACCGTTGGCACCTGCCGTGGTGGAGGCCATGCACAAGGCTGCCCACGAGATGGGTACTATCAAGGGCTTCCGCGGTTATGGTCCTGAGCAGGGCTATGACTTCCTGCGTGAGGCTATCCTGAAGAATGACTTCCTGACACGTGGTGTACACCTCAGCATCGACGAGATTTTCATCAACGACGGTGCGAAGAGTGATACGGGAAACTTCCAGGAGTTGCTGCATTGGGACAACTTTATTGGCGTGACTGACCCCATCTATCCCGTCTATATCGACTCGAACGTGATGATTGGCCGTTGTGGTACATTCCGTGACGGGCGTTGGACCAATGTGCGCTATCTGCCGACAACCGCTGAGAATGGTTTTATTCCTGAGTTGCCAAAGGGTCGCCCTGTGGATGTCATCTACCTGTGCTACCCCAACAATCCGACGGGTACGGTGATTACTAAACAGGAACTGCGCAAGTGGGTGAACTACGCGCTGAAGAACGATGCGCTCATCCTCTACGATGCCGCCTATCAGGCATATATCCGCGATCCGGAAATACCACGCTCGATTTACGAGATTCGTGGTGCCAGGAAGTGTGCCGTCGAGTTCCATTCGTTCTCGAAGACAGCCGGATTCACAGGTGTGCGTTGTGGCTATACCGTAGTTCCTAAGGAAGTGACCGTCTCAACGTTCGAGGGCGAACGTATCCCGCTGAACCAATTGTGGCTGCGCCGCCAGTGTACGAAGTTCAACGGCACAAGCTATATCTCGCAACGAGCTGCCGAGGCCATCTATACACCAGAAGGTAAAGAACAAATCAAGACAACCATCGATTACTATATGGACAACGCTCAAAGGATGCTGAAACGTCTGCGTGCATTGGGCTATGAATGTTATGGTGGTGAGAACGCACCCTATATTTGGATGCGCACCTCGGAAGGCATGGACTCGTGGTCGTTCTTCGAGGCCCTACTCTATGGTGCCAACGTCGTCTGTACACCAGGTGTCGGCTTCGGCCCTTCAGGCGAGGGCTATGTGCGCTTTACCGCCTTCAACTGTCATGAAAAGACCGACGAGGCGCTCGACCGCATCGAAAAATGGAGTAAAGCTTGACGCCATTCACACCGTTATCTGAAAATCATTCCGCGAGGCCGTAATAGGTTTCGCGGATTTCTTTTGTAAACCTTAAAAATGCGTGTGTTCGAACACACTTTTGGGAAATGTGACACTTTGTAACGGAACAACAGGTTTTCAAGGCAAAGCGTAAGCAAAATGGAAGCCAATACCACGAAACACTTTACAATATGTCATTCGATTGTGGTTTTAACAATCAAAGCGAAAGAAATATTATAGGAATTATAGCAAAATGTCGTAATTTTGCATCATGAAACTAACAAAGTGTTAGCCCGAACGAAACGGGTAAGTATTAATTAATTAAGGTAAAAAGGTATGAAATCGGACATCGACTGGTTTGAGTACCATAACGTACACGGCATCGGACAGAGCCGTCAGGAAAGGATCTATCGTGGCGTGCAGTATTCTACGGACGTGATTGAGCGTGTGGCACTGACCATCGTTTGTCGCGATCCGCTGGTGGAGCCGACGGTGAAGGTGATACTGAAAGTGGCCCATACGGGTGAGGTCGGCGACGGTCGTATCTTCGTGAGCGACATGATCGACACGTGGAGCATCCGCACAGGCGAACACGGCGACACCGTACTGAGAGACAAAAAGTAGCTGTATATATGGGCACTTTGCTTTAGTATATTAAAACGAAATGGTTTGATCTACTAAACCAAAACGGTTTGATATACTAAAACGAAATGGTTTGATATAGCAAGTAGTTTTGAATTAATATATGGAAAGGAAAAGATTATGAACGAAATTGGATTATCACTCGATACTGTATGGATGTTGTTGGCAGCCATGTTGGTTTTCTGGATGCAGCCGGGATTTGCGCTGTGTGAGGCTGGTTTTACGCGTAGTAAGAACACGGCGAACATCCTAATGAAGAACTTCGTCGACTTCATGTTCGGCTCGTTATTGTTCTTCTTCCTCGGCTTCGGCTTTATGTTCGGAGGCGACGTGCTCGGTGGTTTCATCGGTATGCCCAACTGGGGCGACCTGAGTTTCTACAAGAGCGACCTGCCCGTAGAGGGTTTCTTGATTTTCGAGACCGTTTTCTGTGCCACCTCTGCTACTATCGTGAGTGGTGCTATGGCTGAGCGCACGAAGTTCTCGATGTACTTGATTTACAGTGCCGTTATCTCGCTGATCATCTACCCCGTTGAGGGTCACTGGACTTGGGGCGGCGGTTGGCTTTGCAACGATGCTGCCGACGGCTTTATGATGTCGACTTTCGGCGATGTGTTCCACGATTTCGCAGGTTCTGCCATCGTGCATAGCGTGGGTGGTGTACTGGCTCTGATTGGTGCGCTGGCACTGGGTCCCCGTATCGGTAAATACGACAAGAACGGCAAGAGCCGCGCTATTCCTGGTCACAACCTGACAATGGCCGCTCTGGGTGTATTCATCCTCTGGCTGGGATGGTTTGGTTTCAACCCAGGTTCTCAGTTGGCTGCCAGTGGTGAGGTGAACCGCATCGCCATCTCGCATGTGTTCCTGACAACGAACCTTGCTGCTGCTGCCGGTGGTGTAGCCACGATGTTCCTCACCTATATCAAGTACGGTAAACCCTCGCTCTCTCTGACACTCAACGGTGTGTTGGCAGGTCTCGTAGGCATCACGGCTGGCTGTGACCTCGTATCGCCAGTAGGTGCTGTAATCATCGGTTTCGTATGCGGTCTGGTATTGGTATTTGCCATTGAGTTTATCGACCACGTGCTGCACATCGACGATCCTGTGGGTGCCAGCTCTGTACACGGTGTCTGCGGTATCCTAGGTACGCTGATGACGGGTTTGTTGTCAACATCGAACGGTGCGTTCTACGGTCACGGCTGGGGATTCTTCGGTGCTGAGTGCTTTGGTGTCCTGGTGATCGACCTCTGGGCTGCTGCCTGTGGATTTGCTCTGTTCTACGGCATCAAGAAGCTGCATGGTCTGCGTGTCGACAAGCGCATTGAAGAGGAAGGCCTCGACATCTACGAACACGGAGAGGCATGTTACAATTAATTAGACGATTCGTCTTATATGTAAAAGTAAAAAGGTAAGATTATGAAAAAGATTGTTTTATTTGCAATGGGTCTGGTCATGAGTATGACCGCCTTTGCGCAGGATGAGATTGAGGCGACAATTAGTGGAGATATCGTAAGTCAATATATCTGGCGTGGTCAGGATTTAGGTAACGCTGCCATTCAGCCGACACTCGGCATAGCCTACAAAGGCCTATCGCTCTCGGCTTGGGGTAGTTACGGTATTGCCGATGCAGACGACACGAAGGAGCTGGACCTGACGCTGGCATATACGATAAAGGGATTCAATATTGGAATTACCGACTATTGGTTCAATGACGGTCTCGACCCCGAGAACCGTTATCTGAAGTACGAAGCTCACAGTACCAACCACGTTTTCGAGGCAAATATCGGTTATGACTTCGGCTTCGCCTCGCTCCAATGGTATACAAATTTCGCAGGCAACGATGGCATAAACAAGGACGGCAAGCGCGCCTATAGCAGTTATTTCGAAGCTATTGTCCCATTCAAACTTGCCAAAGTCGACTGGACTGCTACAGCGGGTGTCGTCCCTTATGCCACAGACTTTTATAATGAGTGGACCAGCGGTTTCTCTGTCACCAATATCGCACTGAAGGCGTCAAAGGACATCAAGATTACCGATACATTCTCCGTTCCCGTCTTCGCTGAGCTTTCCGCGAATCCCTGCACACAAAAGGCCTACCTGGTTTTAGGGTTAACGCTGCATCCATAATATATCTGAACCAGGAGTTGAGTCCCTTCTTCCAATCTGACATGGAAGAAGGGATTTTTATGTTGTTTTCTGACGATTTGTAACGAAATAACAGAGAATTGATGCAATTTGTTAGGAAAACGAGGGATAATAAGTTTGCAAACTTTACATATTGACAGTTGAGTGTGTTTTTAACTATCGATATTCCTTACGTACGTGAACAAATTAAATAAATATGCGTAATTTTGCAGTCCATAAAAGACATTTGTTTTTATGGATACGAAGTATATTTTTGTCACAGGCGGCGTCGTTTCCTCATTAGGAAAGGGTATCATTTCCGCCTCAATCGGAAAGCTCCTACAGGCTCGCGGCTACAAGGTAACCATCCAGAAGTTCGATCCCTACATCAACATCGACCCAGGTACGCTGAATCCCTATGAACATGGTGAGTGCTACGTGACGGTGGACGGATTTACAGGCATACACACAACACGAAACAACTCTATAACGACAGGGCGCATCTATAAGACCGTCATCGACCGTGAGCGCCACGGCGACTACCTGGGTAAAACGATCCAGGTAGTACCACACATCACCGATGAGATTAAGCGCAGGATGCTGCGTGAAGAGGAAAAAGACGAGCAGTTGGACTTCGTCATCACCGAGGTGGGTGGTACGATTGGTGACATCGAGAGTGCTCCATTCATGGAGGCTATCCGACAGTTGCGCTGGCAACTGGGGCGCGATGCGGTGTGTGTACATCTGACGTATGTCCCTTATCTGAAGGCGGCTGAAGAGCTGAAGACGAAACCTACGCAGCACAGCGTGAAGGAACTGCAGGGTATGGGTATTCAGCCCGACATCCTCGTCCTCAGAACCGAACGCCACCTCAGCGACGCTATACGCCTGAAGGTGGCTTCTTTCTGTAATGTCGATTTGGAGTGCGTGGTGCAGAGTGAGGATATGCCCAGCATCTACGAGGTGCCTGTCAGCATGCAGAAGCAGGGACTTGATGCGGCCATCATGCGGAAGATAGGCATCCCTGTGGGCGAGACACCGGCGATGAAGTCGTGGCACGACTTCCTGGACAAGCAGCGCAATGCGAAGCGCGAGGTGCATATCGGCCTCGTGGGTAAATACGATTTACAAGATGCCTACAAGAGTATCCGCGAGAGTCTGAACCTAGCGGGCATCTACAACGATGTGAAGACAAAGATTCATTTCGTGAACAGCGAGGGGTTGACATCGGACAACGTCGCCACACAGCTGGAGGGCATGGCAGGTATCGTCATCTGTCCTGGTTTCGGACAGCGTGGCATTGAAGGAAAGATTATCGCTGCCGAATACACCCGTACCCACGACATTCCCACCTTTGGCATTTGTCTAGGCATGCAGATGATGGTCATTGAGTTTGCCCGTAATGTGCTGGGATATAAGGATGCTAATAGCGCTGAGATGAATCCTGATACGCCCCACAACGTTATCGATATTATGGAGGAGCAGAAGAATATCACGCAGATGGGCGGTACCATGCGACTGGGTGCCTATGATTGTGAGCTGCGAGAAGGCAGTCGTGCTGCGGAGGCCTACGGAAAAGCTACGATCATTCGTGAGAGACACCGCCATCGTTACGAGTTTAACAATAAATACAAGGAAGAATACGAGTCCGCTGGCATGAAGTGTGTAGGCATCAACCCTGCCGCCGACCTTGTGGAGATAGTCGAGATTCCTGAGAAGAAATGGTACATCGGAGCCCAATTCCATCCAGAGTACTCTTCGACGGTGCTACATCCACATCCGCTGTTTATGGACTTTGTTAAGGCTTGCGTCATATCGGAATAACGTTATAACGGAATAACGAAAAAAGCATGGAAGAATTAAAACATGAGTGTGGTGTGGCGATGATTCGCCTGTTGAAACCGCTGGACTACTACGAAAAAAAATACAGTACGTGGGCCTATGGTTTCAATAAGCTGTATCTGATGATGGAGAAGCAGCACAACCGCGGACAAGAAGGTGCTGGTATCGCCTCCGTCAGTCTGAAGAACGAGCCAGGTACAGAGTATATGTTCCGTGAGAAGGCTGAGGGCAAAGACGCCATCACCGAGATATTCAGTCGTGTGACGGAAGAGATGGCTGGCGAACTGTTGATGGGACATCTGCGCTATTCGACCACAGGCAAGAGCGGACTGCAATATGTGCATCCCTTCCTGCGTCGAAATAACTGGCGGGCGAAGAACCTCTGTCTGTGCGGTAATTTCAATATGACGAACATTGACGAGGTCTTTTCTTTCCTGACGGAGCAGGGCCAGTCGCCGCGTATCTATGGCGACTCGTACATCACATTGGAACTGATGGGTCACCGCCTTGACCGCGAGGTAGAACGCCTGTTTGCTGAGGCTAAAAAACATGGATTGCAAGGAACCGATATCACCGACTATATCGACAACCACGTGGAGATGGCCAACGTGCTGAAAAAGACGATGTGCCACTACGATGGTGGCTACGTGATGTGCGGCCTGACGGGCTCTGGCGAGATGTTCTCCGTACGCGATCCTTGGGGTATCCGTCCTGCGTTCTGGTATCAGGACGACGAAATCATTGCACTGGCCAGTGAGCGCCCTGTGTTGCAAACCACCTTCGACCTACAGGCCGAGGACATCCGTGAGCTGAAACCAGGTCAGGCGCTTATTGTTCGCAAAAACGGTGAGAGTCATTTGGAGCAGATTATGCCAGCCCAAGAGCTTAGCGCCTGCAGTTTCGAGCGCATCTATTTTAGTCGCGGTTCCGATCGTGACATCTATCAGGAGCGCAAACGACTGGGTGAGCAACTGACGCCAGCCATCCTTAAAGCCATTGATGGCGACGTCATCAACACCGTATTCTCCTATATCCCCAATACTGCTGAAGTCGCCTATTACGGCATGACTGACGGTTTCCGCCAGCAAGGCCATAACGTCCGCACGGAGAAGGTGGTCTGGAAGGACATCAAGATGCGCACGTTCATTGCTGACAACTCCGAGCGTAACGACCTCGCTGCCCACGTCTATGACATCAGCTACGGCTCGTTGCGACCCTATGAGGACAACCTCGTTGTCATCGACGATAGCATCGTTCGCGGTACAACATTAAGAGAGAGCATCTTCAAGATTCTCGACCGTCTGCACCCCAAGAAGTTGGAAGAGTTTTGTGCTTTCCGCGCCACGATGGCATTGATTGAGGAGCGCGGTATGTGGCAACTGGTCAACGACACCTACTTGGCCTGCAAGCGTGAACTGGCAAAGCCGAAGGAAGAGATGCAGAACTGCGTACGTGCCGTCTATGAACCTTTCACCGTTGACGAGGTCAACCAGAAGATTGTCGAGATGCTGCGTCCTGCCGACATGCAGGCACCCATCGAACTGGTGTTCCAGAGCATCGAGGGACTACACGAGGCGTGCCCCAATCATCCAGGCGACTGGTACTTTACGGGTCATTACCCCACGCCAGGCGGCAATAAATTGGTGAATCAGGCGTTTATAAATTATGTTGAGCAGAAATTAAAGAGAGAACTATAAGATATATGAGACAAGCAAGATTAATACTCGAAGATGGTACGACGTTCTGCGGCTGGTCATTCGGATTCGACGGAAACACCAGTGGCGAGGTGGTATTTAATACCGCGATGTCGGGCTATCCGGAGAGTTTGACAGACCCCAGCTATGCGGGTCAGATATTGGTGACGACCTTTCCGCTGATAGGCAACTACGGCGTGCCTGATACCGGCAACGGTGCCGACGGTCTGCCGCTGTTCATGGAGAGTGACTGCATCCACGCCAAAGCGCTCGTGGTGGCCGACTATAGCGAGACATATTCGCACTGGAATGCCAAAGAGTCGCTGGCCAGTTGGCTGAAGCGCGAAAAAGTGCCAGGCATTACGGGCATCGACACACGTCGCCTGACAAAGGTGCTGCGAGAGCACGGTGTGATGATGGGGCAGGTGGTCATTGAGGGCGCTGAGGCAAAACCTCAGCCAACAGAAAAAGAAGACTACGGCTCTGTGAACTGGGTGGAGCAGGTCAGCTGTAAGGAGGTCATCACCTACAAGCCAACAGCCAACAGCCCTCGCAACGCCACACTCTCAGAGAGAGAACAGCCAACAGCCAAACGCGTGGTCCTCGTCGATTGCGGCGTAAAGGCAAATATCATCCGCTGTCTCATCCATCGTGGCATTGAGGTGGTGCGTGTGCCTTGGGACTACGACTTCAACCAGTTGGAGTTCGACGGACTCTTCCTCGCCAATGGCCCTGGCGACCCTGAGCGTTGTGAGAAGACGGTGGCGCACATCCGCACGTTCCTCAATAACCCGGAGGTGAAGCCTTGTATGGGTATCTGCTTGGGTAACCAGTTGCTGGCACGTGCCGCAGGTGCTAACACTTACAAGCTGAAGTACGGTCATCGTTCACACAACCAACCCGTTCAGCAGGTAGGAACCACCCGCTGCTTCATCACGTCACAGAACCACGGTTATGCCGTTGACGACAAGACATTGCCCGCTGACTGGGAACCACTCTTCGTGAATATGAACGACAGTTCTAACGAGGGCATCTGCCACAAAACGAACCCTTGGATGTCGGCACAGTTCCACCCTGAGGCCTGTTCAGGACCTGTGGACACAGAGTTTTTGTTTGATGAATTCGTAAAGATGTTAGGATGATGGAGAAGAAAGAT
The DNA here is from genome assembly GCA_902800245.1 of uncultured Prevotellaceae bacterium. Classification (GTDB taxonomy): domain Bacteria; phylum Bacteroidota; class Bacteroidia; order Bacteroidales; family Bacteroidaceae; genus Prevotella. Next base: position 10,620 of record CADCDY010000032.1, on the reverse strand, counting down.
ATAAATAACGTTTTCGATCAGCGAGAGCAGAACCAAGCTTGCTTGAGTTGTGCCGAGCGAAGAAAAAGTCGGCAGTATGCCAAGGTTTTGCTTTTAGGCTCTGGCGCCCTGAAGATTGGTCAGGCCGGTGAGTTCGACTATAGCGGTGCACAGGCCCTGAAGGCGCTGAAGGAAGAAGGTATTCATTCGGTGCTGATTAATCCCAATATCGCGACGGTGCAGACCTCGAAGGATGTCGCTGACACCGTGTATTTCCAACCCGTGACGCCTGAGTTTGTCGAACGTATCATAGAAAAAGAACGCCCTGACGGCATCCTGCTGTCGTTCGGTGGTCAGACGGCACTGAACTGTGGTGTGGAACTCTACGAGAAAGGCATCTTAGAAAAATATGGTGTCAAGGTATTGGGTACTCCCGTTCAGGCCATTATCGATACCGAAGACCGTGATCTTTTTGTGAAGAAACTCGACGAGATAGACGTAAAAACCATCAAGAGTGAAGCCTGCTCGACAGTTGAGGAAGTACAGAAGGCCGCTCACGAACTCGGTTTCCCTGTCATTCTTCGTGCCGCCTACGCTCTCGGTGGTTTGGGCTCTGGTTTCTGCGACAATGAAGATCAGCTGCTCGCGCAGGCCGAAGAAGCCTTCTCGTTCTCGCCGCAGGTATTGGTGGAGAAGTCGCTCAAAGGTTGGAAGGAGATAGAGTACGAAGTGGTGCGCGACCAGTATGACAACTGCATCACCGTTTGTAATATGGAGAACTTCGACCCCCTCGGCATCCATACCGGTGAGTCCATTGTCGTCGCTCCTAGTCAGACACTGACCAATAGCGAGTATCACAAACTACGTGCCCTCGCCATCAAGATTATCCGCCATATCGGCATCGTCGGCGAGTGCAACGTGCAGTACGCCCTCGACCCCAACAGCGAGGACTACCGCGTCATCGAGGTCAACGCCCGTCTGTCGCGTTCGTCGGCACTTGCCAGCAAGGCCACTGGCTATCCCTTGGCTTTCGTTGCTGCCAAACTGGGATTGGGTTACGGACTCTTCGACCTGAAGAACTCAGTGACGAAGACCACCAGCGCCTTCTTCGAACCCGCCCTCGACTACGTGGTTGTTAAGATTCCTCGTTGGGATCTCACTAAGTTCCACGGCGTAAAGCGCCAGTTGGGCTCATCGATGAAGTCAGTGGGTGAGGTGATGGCCATCGGTCGCACCTTCGAGGAGGCCCTGCAAAAAGGCTTAAGAATGATAGGGCAGGGCATGCACGGCTTTGTGGAAAATCACGAAATCAAAATTCAGGACATTGCCACTTCGCTGCACGAGCCTACCGACATGCGTGTCTTCGTGGTATCGAAGGCTCTGCAGATGGGTTACAGCGTTGAGCAGATTCACCAGTTGACAAAGATTGACCGCTGGTTCCTGCAGAAATTGAAGCACATCGTGGATATCGACCAGCAGTTGCACGAATACACCCACCTGTCCGAAGTCTCCGAGTTCATGGAACCCAGCGAGTTCAAAGAGTACCTGCAGTCGCCTGAGGTTGCCCTGCTGCTGCGTGCCGCCAAGGTCTATGGCTTCAGCGACTTCCAGATAGGTCGTGCCGTCGGTTTGGAACACCGCATGAAGATGGAGCAGGCAGGACTCACCATTCGCAAATGGCGCAAGATGCTCGACCTCGTGCCCACCGTCAACCAGATTGACACCCTCGCTGCCGAGTATCCAGCCCAGACGAATTACTTGTATTTGTCGTACCTATAATGGGGACTACCCTCCCCACTTATAGGTTCAGTCGCCAGGTGACACCGTCCTTCGTGTCCTTCACTTCGAAACCGGCAGCAGCCAGTTCGTCGCGAATCTTATCAGAAGTGGCCCAATCCTTGTCGGCCTTTGCTTTGGCGCGCAGTTCGAGCACCATATCCATCACCTTGCCGAAGGCCTCCTCACGGGCCTCTTGGCCATTAGCAGTTAGCTGTTGGCTATTGGCTTTCAGGCCAAGGATGTCCTCAGCGAAGAGGTGCATCACCTCCTTCAGTTCAGCGAGACATTCGGCACAGATGGTTGCCTTGTGGTCAACAAGTTTGTTGATCACCGTGCAGGCCTCGAAGAGATTGCTGATGACCTGCGGTGTGGCGAAGTCGTCGTTCATGGCGTCGTAGCACTTTTGACGCAGGCTCTTCACCACCTTTTCCGTTTCGACGTCACATTCAGACGAAATCTGAATGCGCTCTAAGTCGCCAATGGCGTTCATCAGTTTCTCCAAACCCTTCTCTGCGGCTACAAGTGCCTCGTTGGAGAAGTCCACGGTTCCGCGATAGTGCGCACTCAGGACAAAGAAACGGATGGTCATCGGCGAATAGGCCTTCTCCAGCAACGGATGGTTACCCGTAAAGAACTGCTCCAGCGTGATGAAGTTGTTATACGACTTACCCATCTTCTGGCCGTTGATGGTCAGCATGTTATTGTGCATCCAGTATTTCACGGCAGGATGACCCATCGACGCCGTAGCTTGAGCAATTTCACATTCGTGGTGGGGAAACACGAGGTCCATGCCGCCACCATGAATGTCGAACATCTCGCCCAGATATTTACGCCCCATCGCTGTACATTCGCAATGCCAGCCGGGGAAACCGTCGCTCCAAGGGCTCGGCCAACGCATGATATGCTCGGGCTGTGCTTTCTTCCACAAGGCGAAGTCGGCCTGGTTCTTCTTCTCACCGATACCTGCCAGTTCACGGCTCTCGTCCTTGATATTCTCCAGCGAACGACCGCTCAGAATACCGTACTTATACTTCTTGTTATACGCCTCGATATCGAAATAAATCGAACCGTTCGATTCATACGCAAAACCATTGTCCAAAATTTGCTGCACCAGCTGCTGCTGTTCGATGATGTGTCCTGTGGCATGCGGCTCGATAGACGGACGTAACACGTTCAGCGCATCCATCGCCTGATGGTAGCGGTTGGTATAGTACTGTGCAATCTCCATCGGCTCCAACTGTTCCAAGCGAGCTTTCTTGGCAATCTTGTCCTCACCCTCGTCGGCATCGTGTTCCAAGTGGCCCACATCCGTGATGTTGCGCACATAGCGCACCTTATAGCCCAGATGCTTCAGATAGCGGAACACCAGGTCGAAGGTGATGGCAGGACGGGCATGACCCAGATGGGGATCGCCATACACCGTAGGACCACAGACATACATGCCCACATGGGGGGCGTTAATCGGTTCGAAACGCTCTTTTTGGCGCGTCAGCGTATTGTAAATTACCAGCTTTGATTCCATATTTTCCTATTTTTTGCCGACAAAGGTACGAATAAGTGAGCAAAATGCAAAATAAATCCGAATTTATTTTCATTTTCGAACGGGAGTGCCTTCGACAAAGTCAAAGGTACGAAAAAAAATAAATATTAAAGACGAAAAATGAAATATTATTTGTACCTTTGCAGCCAAATTTCATAAATATTGCAATATTATGGCTTATACACGTATGACTGCCGCAGAGGCTGCGGCGCTGATTAAGAATGGCGACCACATCGCCATGAGTGGCTTCACACCTGCTGGCGTGGCCAAGGCAACAACCAAAGAGTTAGCAAAAATCGCTGTGGCTGAGCACGAGGCCGGCCGCGAGTTCAAGGTGGCTATTTTCACAGGTGCCTCCACGGGACAGTCGACAGACGGTGACCTGGCCAATGCCCAGGCTATCCTCTATCGTGCTCCCTACACCACGAACCCCGATTTCCGTAAGCATGTGAACGCAGGTGAGATTCCCTACAACGACTTACACCTAAGTCACATGGCACAGGAGCTGCGTTATGGATTCTATGGTGATGTGGACTGGGCAATCCTTGAGGTTTGTGACATCGAAGAGGTGGGTAATGACTATCATGTCTACTTGACTGCTGCCGGTGGTATCTCCCCGACTGCTGCCCGTCTGGCCAAGCACGTCATCCTCGAGTTCAACTCGTTCCACAATCCCAATGCCAAGTATATCCACGACGTTTATGAGCCGTTGGATCCTCCTTACCGCAAGCCTATCCCCATCTTCAATGTAAGTGACCGTATCGGTGTACCTTACGTTTCGATTCCGAAGGAGAAGGTGGTAGGTGTCGTAGAGTGTAACATCCCTGATGAGGCTCGTGCCTTCAAGGACAGCGACCCTGTGACCGATAAGATTGGTTATCTGACCGCTGAGTTCCTCGTAGACGAGTTGCATAAGGGTCGTATCCCCAAGGAGTTCCTGCCGCTACAGAGTGGTGTGGGCTCTACCGCCAATGCCATCCTCGGTGCGCTGGGCGAGGACAAGCACGTGCCCGACTTCAATATCTATACCGAGGTACTGCAGGATGCTGTGGTGGGTATGATGCTGCACGGTCGTGTGAAGGATGCCTCCGCTTGTTCGCTGACTGTTTCTAACGACTGCCTGAAGCAGGTGTATGACAATATGGACTATTTCAAGGATCACCTGACCCTGCGTCAGAGTGAGATCTCCAACCACCCCGCAGTAATCCGTCGTCTGGGTGTTATCGCCATCAACACGGCCATCGAGGTGGATATCTATGGTAATGCCAACTCAACTCATATCAGCGGTACGAAGATGATGAACGGTATCGGTGGTTCGGGTGACTTCATCCGCAACGCCTACCTGAGCATCTTCACCTGTCCTTCTGTAGCTAAGGGTGGTTGCATCTCTTCAGTGGTGCCCTTCGTGACCCACCAGGACTCTTCAGAGCACGATGTGAACGTGATTGTGACAGAGCAGGGTGTGGCCGATCTGCGCGGAAAGAGTCCTATGCAGCGTGCACAGACCATCATCGAGAACTGTGCTCACCCCGACTACAAGCAGCTGTTGTGGGATTACCTGAAACTGGGTACTGGTGGTCATACGCACCACTGTCTCACTGCCGCTTTCGCCATGCACGACACGCTGGCACGCAAGGGCGACATGAAGCTTACCGACTTTGCTGAATACGTGAAGTAACAATTGACAATTGATAATTGATAATTGACAATTGAATAAGATTCCAATACCCGAGGGAGCGCACGAGGTGTTACTGCACGCCTGCTGCGCTCCCTGTTCGTCAGCCATCGTAGAGTGGATGTTGGCCCACGACGTCCACCCTACCATTTTTTATTATAACCCCAACATCTACCCCCGCGAAGAATACGACATCCGCAAGAACGAAAGCAAGCGCCATGCCGACGCGCTGGGTGTCCGCTGGATAGATGGTGACTACGACCACCAGCAGTGGCTCGACAGCGTCCGCGGACTGGAGTGCGAACCGGAACGTGGCAGTCGCTGCAGCCTGTGCTTCCAGCTTCGCCTCACGGCAGCAGCCCGCGAAGCCCGCCGTCAGGGCCTGCGTTTCTTTACCACCACGCTGGCGTCGTCGCGCTGGAAGAGCATCGAGCAGATTACCGCTGCCGGACTGCAAGCCCAGGCTGTCGTACCCGATACGGAATTCTGGGCTCAGAACTGGCGCAAGGGCGGTCTCTACGAACGCCGCAACCAACTGCTGCGCGAATACAACTTCTACAACCAGCAATACTGCGGTTGCGAATTTTCCCTAAGTCATTAGTGTACCCTTTTGTCGCTTTCTATTTTTCGGGCGACCTCATGGGGATGAGGCTCTATGCGTCGGCTCGCGAAATCGGGGGTGTTAAAGGAGTATAGCGACATCCTATAGTATTCCTTCGGATTGCGTTGCGGCAGCAGGAAGGGCTTCGTCGCCTTGCCATTGGCATCTAACGACGCGAAATAGATGCGCGTGTAAAGCCCGTCGTCGCGCCGGCTCGTAAAGAGGAACCATCGGCTGTTGGGCGTCCAGTTGTGCAGGCTCTCCGCCCGTGGACTGTTCACTTCGTCCATAGGGCGTGTCTCGCCTGTCTTTAAATCTAGCAGCCATAGGTCGGCCTCCGGATGCCATACGGAGAAATACCCGTAGTCCGTCTGTGTGTACATGATGTAGCGGCCGTCGTAGGATGGTCGGGGCCACGTTACGCTCTTGCCCGTCTCGTCGGCATTGATGAGCGTATCGACTTGCTGACCCAGCCGTCCCGTCTTCGCATCAAAGGCCACGCGGCACAGACTGTATTTCTCCTTGTCGTAATCAATGGGATATGCCTGTCGTCGGGCGGTGGTGAAATAGAGCCATTTCCCGTCGGGCGAGAATGCGGGGGTGTTCTCGGCCCACTCCGTCCTCATCGTGAGCGTGTCTTTCAGGACGCTGTGCGTCTCGGTGTCATAGATGAAGATGTCCGACGCACTGTCGTACACCTCGATGCGTTTTCTGCCAGCCGTATGAAACATCTGCGACGTCGTGTTGGTAGAGAAAGCGCAGTAGCGGCCGTCCGGATGCCAATAGGGATAGACCATCGGACCGCCGATGCTGTCGTTACGGGCAGGCAGCAGCTCCAACTTTTCACTATTCTCTTTTCCCTTTTCACTTTTACTCACAATGGTCGCACCATGTTTTCCACGTACATGCCAGACATACTGGTCGGGATTGGTGCGGTTGGCGGTATGGCAGTTGATGCACAATCCTGACGTCAGACTGTTTTCGAAGAGCACTGTCTCCTCAAAGTCTGCAAGGCTCCGCTGGTAGATTCCCATCCGGCTGTAAATCTCGTAGCTGGGCGGAATGCGCCGGTAGGTAATGCCCCAGGCGTCCAGCTCGTCGGCACTGACGAAGACCTGAAAATCGCGATACTGCGTCCACCCGCCGTCCTTCTCGGCACACACGGTGACGGTCATCGCGCCGCCCTTGTTTGCCGCCAGCAGTTCATGCCACTCGTCGATGTCGAAATCGGCATAGCTGCCATTCACATGCATCTCGCCACCCTTTGAACCTTTCACCGTGACGTCGATGGTCTCAACGTCGTCGGCCATTGCGAAGTTCAGCGGGGCTATCGTCGCCGGTATCGTCACCGCCGTGTAGTCGGGCCAAATGGCGGGCAGCTCATCGACCTGCCTCACATCCTTGGGACGCGACTGACACGCCGTCATCAGCACGACGAGCATCGGAAGGAGCGTATGGAGTATCTGTCGTTTCATACCTTGTTTATATAAAGAAAATGTCGGTCGTATTCTCATATTCCTTTTGGGCGGAATGCAGGAAGGGGTAGTTCACGATCTGCTCGGGATGGTCAACGAGCTGTCGCATCTTCCGCGCCCAGCCGCTGTAGAACGTCGTCTTCTCCAGAATGGCAATGTATTTCCGCGCCACATCGTAGTGGCCGCTGATGATGTTCGTCTCCACCAGCCGTTTCAACGCCCGTCCGCTTTTGTTGTAGTTGGGGATAAACTCCATCGCCTCGAAGGCCGTGCGCTGGGCGATGTTGGTCCAATAGAGCTGATAGGCCAAATCGCTGGCGATGAAGGCCGACGACAAACTGCCGAAGTTGACCACGAAATGCGTGTCGCTGATGTTAAACACCGACAGCGAGCTTCCCTGCTGTTCACTCGGAACGACCAGATTCTGCATCAGTTCTCTCTTTGAGAGTGTGGCGTTGCAATCCTGCTTGCCCATCTGTCCCGTCTTATGGTAGGCCAGTATGACGGCACTTCGTACGGCAGGCGACTCTGGTTGCGGAAATCTGCGGATAATCTCATGCCATTCCCCCTGTCGGAGCAGCAGGTCGCACTCCATTTCTTCATACGTGCCCATCTCCTTGCCCACCTCCTCGTCGTAGTCATAAAAGTCGGTACCCGCCAGCCAATACACGGCGGCAATCGTCGGCAGCAGCACCCATAGGCGTTTTGACGAGGGGAGAGCCATGATTGCGCACCCAGCACCCAGCACCATGATGACCGCCACGGTCAGCGTCAGCGGAATGCTGGGCACCATGCCCAGCAGCCACAGGGCGACCGGCACCACGAGCGAAAGCATAAACCGATAGGCCGTTTTCATGGTGGGGAACAACTGTCGGAGCAATCTGCTCGATAACAGCTGTGCAATCACAAAGATGATGGTATAGGCTATGGCCCCGTTGACGGGATTGATGAAACACTGGGCTATCATCTCCCCCAGATATCTGGCCGTTCCCCCTGGCGTCACAATACGTTCCGTGAAATAATCTCCTGTCCACAGGAACAATTGTGACGTTTCCCTCACGACAGGTATATACGGAAACAGCAGCAGCCAATAGCAAAACACTGCTACAGCCAGTGCTGCAACGATACAGTATTGCCAGTATGTAGTTTTAAAAAAAGACACAAAACTCTGTATATTTTGTGTGCAAAGTTACGAATAAGCGAGCAAAATGCAAAAGGAAAACGAGTTTTTCTTTTCATTTTCGAGCGGAAGTGACTTCTCACAAAGCGAAAAGTTACGAATAAGCGAGCAAAGAACCAAAGGAAAGTTCACTTTTCTTTTTATTCAAACACCATTTCGCCTGAATACGAAATGCGTTCACGTTGTTGAGCCTGTACAACTATGTCTGAATTACCATTGTCAAACACGTCGATCACATAGAGATAGCTATCTTCGTCGTTTTTCACGTTTATTTCTATATGTCGACGCCCGTTCACCAGCGACTCCCGATAGCTGCCTATGCGCTCAGAAAAATTCAGACCCTTGCCCCCACCGTAAGGCACCTGATAAGCACGTCCGAAAAACGGTAGATAAGAAAACAGCGAATCGTTCCTCACCTCCACCGAATAGCTTGACGACACGCTCTTCGAACCTCCCTTTGTCGGATACATGTGATCAACACGAATCTTATAGTGCCGTTCCGTCAGCGCGACCTTCACTCTGGCTGCATGCTCAGCAGCCCTTGCTGCCCTCTCTTCAGCCGTCGCACATCCTTCCAAAGCAATCACCGCCAACAGCGTCAGCACCAATGACAATATAACCTGCTTCATAATCATTCCCTTTTCTGCCGCAAAGATACGAATAAGCGAGTAAAATGCAAAAGGAAAACGAGTTTTTCTTTTCATTTTCGAGCGGAAGTATCTTCTCGCAAGCGAAAAGATACGAATAAGCAAGGAAAGAACCAAAGGAAAAATAATAATTTTCTTTTTATTATTATAAATCCTAAACATCTAAACTTCGAAAGTTCTCAGTTTCCCAAAAACAAAAAAGTCGGAGAAAGTAACCACCCTCTCCGACTCCAGTGCTTTTTGTGTCTGTTTTTTTGAATTATTTGACTAACACTTTTTGTCCATCTATTATGTTGATACCCTTTTGTGGCGAGGTCAGTTTCTGTCCTCTCACATTGTAGACATTGCCATTTTTCACACTGCTCGTCCTGATATTCTTGATGTCAGACGTATTTACATTAACAGCAAATGTTGCATTCTGATGTTGATGGCTGACAGCATCTGACGCGGAAGAACGGACTGTAAAGAGGTTACCGTTTCCGCTTGTAGCATCGTTTGCAAAGATTACAGGAATGGTAAGCAATGTACCGTTGCCAAGTTTCTTAAAGTCCATGCTAAATATCACGAAAAGATAATTACCGTTATCCATTCTATTGACTCTTAGCGTGTGATTATTGGCTGCACCGCCGAGTGCACATTCACTTTCGTTGATGGTCACATTGGCAGGCAGCGACAGATTGAACTGCATGGCCGTGGCCGATGAAGCATCCGATAGGCTGACAGTTAGAGCCTTCTGTTCGCCTGCTGTCGCCTCAATCGACGCTACCGAAACCGTCTGGGCGTTTACATTTCCAATAAATGTCAGTAGCCCAATGACGATTTTTAGTATTCTTATATTCATAGCTTTTCTTCTTTATTTTTTGAATACTGCATTTATTGCAGCAACTATTACTGTTCCAGTGAATAAATCATATTGAACACCACTTATTGTTATTAATGATTTGGTAAATGATACATTATCTGGTGATGAACCAGTTGAATCATATCCTTGGAAATTATATGAATGTGGTATTGCAATATACCAAGTAGTAGGTGGCAATTGTAATCCAGTTTCAACGTGTATTTCTGTCGGTTCAGAAGTAAGTAATGTCCATTTGTTATTTTCTTTATTTTCATCAGGGTTATTCGGGTCGGTTGGTGGTATTACTCCAACATACCAATAGTATTTTGTCTCGCCACCCGTTCCGCCGCCATTCTTCATAATGTCGATAATGGCATTAATGTCGGCAATATCAACCACACCATCTTCATTTACGTCACCCTTAATAGGTGTTCCGCCACTTTGTGCATTTGCACTTACACTAAACAGCATCAAAAATGCCGCCAGTAAAAATACGATTTTTGCTTTCATACGTTTTTGTTTTTACGTTTGTTACTATTTATGTTATAAGTTTTAAATAATCAGCTTGAAGCATACAAAAAGAAAAACGTGGACAAGTACTTCGTCTACGTATTCCAGGCATCGGCAAACGCCCATTTATCTTAAACGAGTAAAAGTCCACGCCATCAGGCGCGAACTCCGACTTTCGTTCTTGATAAATTCTTTCAATTTTGCCGATTTGGGAATACAAGAATCTAAAAGCGGATATTCATCCTATATGTCCGTGTTATATTTCTCTCAGCCCATAGGCATCATCGTTTTTAGGGTTCAACATTATCTTTAAGTTCATCTAAATACTTTACCATCTGTTCGCGAATAGGTGCTAAATCGACGGAAATTGCCTCCCAAACCAAATCTTCCTCC
>CADCDY010000031.1 GCA_902800245.1 uncultured Prevotellaceae bacterium | reverse complement strand
GTCGAACTTGTAGACACGGGCACTGCCCACGTCGCCAGTGGTTGTGTTCACAGAGTAGTTGCTTCGGCTCTGCTCGAAACCGCCAGTGACCATCTTACGGTTATTCAGCACATTGGTCAACGAGAGGTTAATCGAGAGCTGTCCCTTCCTCATGCGGATGCTCTTACCAATTGAAAGGTCGAGCATAAATCCACCTTTACCCTCGGCTTGCTCCAAAGCACGATCAAGGATTACCTTCTTGCCGTCAACAATGTCGTAAACCTTCTCGGCCTCAATGCCAGTGTTCTCGTAAACCTTCTGACGGTTATCCAAGGTCTTGCCGTAGCGGTATGTGGGCGAGTAAGAGAGGTAGATGCGGTCGTAGTAATTACCCATCACGTCGATGAACCATCCACCACCGCTGTAGCTCAGCGTCAGGTTGAATGCCGACAGCGGGGTACCTCCCTCGCGCATACCTTTATTATATACTATGTCATTGTGATATGTTCCCTCCGTCGACTTCATGTAGATGACGGGAGCATTATTCACATACTTAGCTTCGCTGATGGTTCCCAGTGTCTTGACACTGAACGAGGGCGTTATCTTGTACTTGAGACCCCACTCCAGTCCGTAGTATTCTTTCTGGATACCCGTCATGGATACGTATGTGAACGAGTTAGCGTCGTCGTCGTAGAACTGTTGCCACTCAGTAACGTCGTTCAGGTGGCTGAAATAACCACTGATGTTGGCCTTGAATTTCGCACTCTCGTATTGCAAGCCTGCCTCGCTCGAGAATACTCTCTCGTTTTTCAGGTTCAACACGAAGTCATTGTTGACCTCAGGAGAAACAAATGCTGTCGAAGCCGTAGGAGCACGGAGCTCAAAGCTCAGACCAGCGTTCCAAGTCAGACCGTATTTCTTGACGGTATTCGAACTGATACCCCATTTCACGCCGCCATCCAGGAACTTACCGACTTCGCTTTTGCCGTAAGAGGTGACTCCGTTGCCCTGAGATACAGCGATACCGTTCTCCATCTTACCGTCACGCTGTATGGTGACACCACCAATGCGACCAGCGAGGAACGACTGGTAGTTGTCCCTATTCCACTTCAGCGAACCCCATAGCTGAGCCTTGCGGACATGGATATTGTAGTCGTAACCGTACTTGTCGCCTTCCTTCAATATGACGTCCTTATTCCTCAAGTCATAATAGACGTGGGGGTCTCCAATCGAGTAGGTACCCAGCGCGTAGGTATTGATGTTGCGCAGACTATTCGAGCCGAGCATGTCGTCAATCTTCTTGTAGTGCTGGCCGATATTGGCTGCCAACTGCAGACCTAGATTCAAGGCAGTGTTCGTGCCGAGCTTCGTATTCAACGTCGAAGCCAAGGACAGATTGATATTGTTGTTATATCTGGCCGATACGAAATATGATGCGTCACGTCCTGTGGCATTACCCTGTACGTTAGCCAAATACAGCCTGTCCCAGTTAATCTGACGATTTTCCTCGCTACCGCTCAGATAAGCCCATGCGCGCCAGAAATCCTGATATCCGCTCACAGTACGTCCGGCGACATCCTCAGGATACCATACGTCGTAGTAGCTCGACGGCAGGTTCTTCCAGTAGTTGGGTTTGGGATTCTCGCTGTCGTTATACTCCAGGTTGGTACTCTTGTAGATGGAGTAGCGTCCTGTCAGCGAGGTGATCAGCTTCGTGTCCTGTCCGATGTTCCAGTCCCAAGTAAGCATGGCTGTGGGAGCAAAGTCGTTGATGACACGAGCGCTACGCTTCTTGCCGTCTTGGTAACCCCAGTTCGGATTGTAGAAGTAGCTGTTGGCAATCCAATACATCTCATCCGTTGCAGGACCCTGAGCAGCGCGCTCTGTGGGATTACCCCAAGTGACGAACGAGAGGGCGTGCTTGTCGTTCAGCTTCTTCTCAGCACCCAAGAAGTAGGACAGCGAATTGTAAAACGTACCTGGGACGTTAGCTGTCGCCATGTTCGCCCAACGGTAAGTAACGTTAGCCGAGAAAGCCCACCCGTCGGGACGCAAGCCACTATTATAAGTGTACATCGCGCGCACCGTATAATTACGGTTAGCTCCCGTCAGCGTCACTCGCTGGCCAGTAGCCATAGCGCTGGGACGGAAATTGTAGTTGTTCGAACCACCCATTCCCGCTACAGCGAAGTTGTTAAACTCGAACGGCAGTGCGTTTTCCACGCCACGGGTCTGTTGATTCAGACCTCCCACGAGTGAATAGCGGAATTGACCGCTCTCCATGTCGTTCATCTGGACACCGTTGATGTAGATCTCATTGTACTTTTGGTTAAAAGCACGGTAACGGAAGCGAACAGGGCTCCAAGTGTAACCTACTTGCGACGCATAGACATTCTGGTTTGACGAAATAATCGTCACATTCTGCGACATGTCGTCATCGTCGCCCAACTGAGCTTCCGTGAAAGTGAAGGCCTGCTCGCTGCTGACGGACTCCTGATCAGCCGATTGCTTGGGTTCATCGGTCTGTGCTAGTGCCGTTGTTGCGATGAAAAATGCCATCACTGCAATTTTGAGCTTTTTCTGCATAAGTTGGTTTTTTTGTTAGTTTAATTAGTAATATTGCCGCAAAGATAATAAATAAAATTTAAAAAACACTATATTTTTATATCTTTTTTCAAAAAAAGTTTGAGATTTAAAAAAAATATCACTATCTTCGCACAAAAATCTGAAACTATTATGAAAAAACTGTTATCATTTATCGCAATCATGTTCCTGGTAGGAACGATGAATGCACAGGCTCAAGAGAAGAAATTCTCAGTTTACGCTATTGGTTTTTATAACCTCGAGAACCTCTTTGACACATGCCACGATGAAGGCCACAACGACTACGAGTATCTGCCCGAAGGTCGTAACAAGTGGACAGGCATGAAGTATACGCATAAACTGCGCAACATGGCCCGTGTACTGGCTGATATGGGTACTGACAAGTTGCCGACAGTTGGTTGTGCTGCCATTGGCGTCTCCGAGGTCGAGAATGCCAAGTGTCTCACCGACCTCTGCAATCAAGAGCCCCTGAAGGCCCGCAACTTCCAGTTCTGCCACATCGAAGGTCCCGACCAGCGTGGTGTCGACTGCGGCTTGGTCTACAACCCCTCGCTGTTCACTGTTCGCGACGTCAAGCTCGTTCCTTATGTATATGAGAAGCAGGACGACATCGAGAAGGGACGCGCCACGCGTGGCTTCCTCGTTGTCAGCGGTACGTTGGCCAACGAGCACGTTACCATCATTGTCAACCACCTGCCCTCACGCGGTGCCACATCATACTATCGTGAGCTCGGTGGCAGTCAGATTCGTGCCGTCAAGGACTCTCTCATTGCTGATGACCCCAACGTGAAGCTGTTCATCATGGGTGATATGAACGACGACCCCGCTGATGCTTCTATGGCCATCGCACTCGGTGCCAAGCGTAAGATTGAGGAGACCAGCAAAGCCACTGACCTCTACAATCCCTTTTGGGAAATTCATGCCAGCGGTACAGGAACCCTGATCTACGACGGAGCGTGGAACCTCTTCGACCAGATCATCATGTCGAGGTCACTGCTCAACGACAAGGGTCAGCGCGACTTTTCTACGCTCAAGTTCTGGCAGCCACAGATTTTCCGTCGTGACTACCTATTCCAGCAAGAAGGCCGTTACAAGGGCAATACGTTGCGTACACATGCCGGTGGTGTCTGGCTCGACGGCTATAGCGACCACCTGCCCACATTGGTTTATCTCGTCAAGGAACAGAAATAATGACAATCATTGGAATCGCTGGCGGTACAGGTTCAGGAAAGACCACCGTCGTCAAGAAAATCGCTCAGGCACTGCCCCCTCATTGTGCAGCTATCGTCCCTTTGGATTCGTACTATAACGATACCACGGACCTGACCGAGGAGGAGCGTCGCGCCATCAATTTCGACCATCCCGACGCTTTCGACTGGAAGCTGCTCACCGAGCATATCAAGATGCTAAAAAATGGGCAGGCCATCGAGCAGCCCACCTATTCCTATATTATCTCCAATCGCCTGCCGGAGACTGTTCATGTCGAGCCGAAGCCCGTCATCATCCTGGAGGGTATCATGACGCTGCACTACAAGAAGTTGCGCGACATGATGGACTTGAAGATTTTCGTCGATACCGATGCTGACGTGCGACTCATCCGCAACATCCGCCGTGATGTTGTCGAGCGTGGACGAACCGTTGACATGGTGCTTGAGCGCTACGAAAAAGTCCTCAAGCCCATGCACGAACAGTTCATTGAGCCTACGAAGCAGTTTGCCGACTTAATCATCCCCTCTGGGGGTGATAACAAGACCGGAATCCACATCCTCCGAACTTACATCGAGGGTATCGTCACCAATGTGTGACTCTATCTCCTCGGCCTGCGTTTCCTCTTGGATAGCCAATGCATCGTCTGCCTCTTTGCGCAGGCGATGTATTTTTAATGCGTTGATCAGTTCTATCACGCCATACAGCATCGAGCACCAGCCCAATATCAGCAATGGCAGCTCGGCTGATTCCATCGGTTTCAGTATGACAAACAGTCCTATCAACAGAATCACCGACGGCATTACCCAGTAACCGAAAGGCACGTTGCCAAACCGTCGTGCGGCCACCAGCGCCATCAGCTGCGTCACGCCACCCAGTATCAACACCGCTGCCAACATATACATCAGTCCGTTGACAAATGCATTTGGCGACAATGTCAGCACCAGTCCCAGTATCACGCTTCCTGCGCCCACAATGGGGAATGTGGGTTGTCCACCACTCACCACGCGACCCTGCTGATCAGTAATGGTATATTCCCCGGCATGACTTTTGGCATGCCAATAGGCTATCAGGGCAATAACACCTGACAACAGGAATAGTGCGCCAATAGCCATTGTCAGCCACGTCACACCATCCTGTGGAAATTTCACGAGCAGCACACCGATGACGATGGCACATACTGCCCTGAATATCGAACTCTGGAAAATCTTCATTTCAAGGTAATGGTAGACGTTTTTACAATCTTCTGACCCATGGATTCGGTGGTGCTTTCGCCCTTGATGCTCTTCACCCATCCGTCATCCTGAAATTCGTAGGTGGCAGTCTCCTTCATGTCCATCTTCAACATGCCAGAAGACATAAGCTGGTCGATATTCTCCTTGACCATAGCAGCCTGCTGCGGAGCGCTCTTCTCTACCTGCTTGATAATCATTTCCTTCATTTCGTCCTTCGTCATGTTGAGCGTGGAGTTAGCCACGATGTTCTTACCCTGAACGAAGTACATGCGCTTCATCTTCATGCCATCCTTGCTGACATATTCCTCCTGAGCGCCAGTCATAATGGTCTTACCGTTGAGGGAGAAGGGCGAAGTAGCCTCTTGGAAGGTCTCCAGCAAGGATTCGGGTGTGAAGGCCTCAACGACCTGCTTCATCAGGTCTTCCTTTGATACTGCCGAGCTGAGCTGTGGAATGTCCTTCAGCAACTGATCGACAATAGATTCCAACCCCTTGGTGAGTTTCGGCTGCACCTCGTCGCTATTGAGGACTTTCTGAATCTTACAATCCTTATCGACGGCAATGCGGAAGACAATACCCTTCATGGCTTCTTGGGCGGCGGCTACCAGTTTACCGGCAATGTTGTTAGCATCGCACTCGGCCTGCACGTTGACTGTCTCCAAGTCAATGACATAGCCGTCGGCAGTGGCGTCGACAACGGTGTACTTGGTTTCGTCGTTGACCTTCACATCACCCTGCACGGGTATGGAAACCGTGCTCTGTCCGACGTATGTCTTCACTGCGCCCTTCTGCATTTTGGGGGCTACTTTCATCTGTGCCTGTAAGGCAATGGCTGCGGTCAGCAACAGGCCGACCATCAAAAGTTTTTTCATTTGCTTAATGTTTAATTAGATGTTAATTGTTTTATTGTTTTTTGTTCTCAATGAATTCCACGTTGTCAAGGGTGATGCGAGCCGTCTGGGTATCGATGGCATTGCCCACCTTATTATATATAAAGCGCGAATTGCTGATGGTGATGTCGTGTACGCAGTCGATTCCCTCCATGCCACTGGCCTCGACAGCAGTATGGGCGCCGCGACAGGTCACGCCACTGATGTGGATGTCCTGGAAATCGGGAGCCAGCCGACGCTGTTCTTCCGTCAGTGTGGGAGCGGCTTTCGGGTCGCTGCCAGCAGGGCGGTCGACATAGTCGCACTGGAAGACAATCGCCTGATCCTTGATATCTGTCATCTGGATGTCGGAGATGTATAGCTGCTCCGTCTTGCCACCACGTCCGACGCCACTCTTGAAGCGCAGGCCAGTGTCAGTACCGCTGAAGCGATTATGGCGCACCACGATGCGTCGCATGCCACTGATAGTCTCGCTGCCCAGCACGAAACCGCCATGGGCATGGTAAACCGTATTGTCCTGAATGACAATGTCCTCACAACCGTTGGCAGGAGACTTGGGCTTATAGTTTCCACTCTTCATGCAAAGTCCGTCGTCACCGGCATCTACGGTGCAATTGACAATCAGTCCGACGTTGACGTCGCTGAAGTCAATGGCATCACCATTCTGGGCATTCCAGGGGCAACGCACCGTCACGCCATCGACAATGACGTTCTTACAGTTCAGCGGGTGGACATGGAACTTGGGTGAGTTCTGCACCGTTACGCCTTGGATGAGCACGTTCTCGCAATCGGTCAGACGAATCAGGTCGTTGCGCATCTTGTCCTGCTTTTCAGGGGTGTCGGCAATGTTCTGATAACCTGCCTTAACGTTCCAAGGATACCACAACTGCCCCTTGTCGCGTTCTACGCCACCAATTCTTTCCTGATACATCTTCCACTCGACGTCGCTGACTTTACTACGCTTCACAGGACGCCAGTACTCACCATTTCCATCGATGATGCCGTCACCCGTAATGGCAATGTTCTTGCGCTTCGAGGCACGTATTCCTGCCAGCGCACGTGATGCTTTCGGATTGGAGTCCACATAGAGCGACTTGTCAGGCGAGAATACGAGGATGGCATTCTTCTGCAGGTGCAGTTCGATATTATCCTTCAGCATGATCGGCCCCGTCAGCCAAACACCCTCAGGAATCGTCAACCGTCCGCCGCCCATCTTGGTGAGCTTGCTGATAGCCTTGGCAATGGCCTCCGTGTTCAGCGTTGTGCCGTCCGCTACTCCACCCATGTCGCGAAGGTTCACGCGATTGGCGGGAATCTGGACTTCCTGCACGGGCTTGACATCCACGGGCAACTGCTCGTAGTAGCGCGCATAGTCGCGTGGCGGCTGTGGGTTTTCGGCATTCCAAGCAGCCTCAGCAGCATCGAAGCGATCCAGCTTGTTGAGGTAGTACTTGCGCAGGTCAGACCATTTATAATATGGATACTGCGTGGTCGCAACAGGCATCGACACCTCGCGCTCGTTCAACAGCGCCTTCACGAGGACGTCGTCGTTAGAGGTAAGGGGTGAGAGGTTAGAGGTGAGAGATTTCTTGGGCGCATAGAAGATGAGCTGGATGTTGCAGGCCATGGGGAAAATCTTGTAGTTGCGCCAAACATTATCCAACTGATCAAGGTCGCTAATCTGTGCACCACACGAGTCGAGTTCAAGCAGACAGGCCAACGGCATGACACACACCTCGTGGCCGAAGCGCAGCGTAGCCTGTGTGTGACGAATGGTATCGGCCGTCTCGATGATGTTGCGCAACAGGTTGCGCTGCGTGAACGGCATGACGCCACCAGTCAGCGGAGCGGGTCCGTAGTCGACATACCATCCGATGTTACGCATGCGCCACTGTTCGTAGATCTCGTCGTCGGTATAAATCGAGAAGAGGTCGATGTCGGTGTCGTGGCTTTGCATATTGGTGACCACCTCGAAGAGGTTATACATGAACGGCAGGGCCTGCATGTTTTCCTTCACCCACTTGGCATCGCTGAACAGCTCACCAATGAGGCGGTCGGGGTTGAGGCGCTTGGATGGTGTACGGCGTAACTCGCGGCCCACGCGTCCCTTCGACCTGAGGAACGGCGTGCGGGGTGCATTCAGATAATATTGCAGGGCCTCGCTGACGTCGTTGTGGATGCGTGCTGTGGGATTGGCAGCAGCCAGTTCCTCACATTCGGCCATCATTGACAGGATGCAGCGGTTGACGACGGTCGAACGGGCGTCGATCATCACGTCCTTCTGTTTGAAAATCTCCGGGAAGTGCTGCGCCATGCGCCGTCCGATGCCGTGATGCTGACGTTCGCCCACGGTGCTCAGGTCACCCAGACGAAGCTGGGCTCCGGCATACTGCCCGTCGAGCGCAGGATAATCGGCTACGGGCAGGCTTACGAACTGCTCCACCTGTCGCAGCACCTCTTCGCCCTTGGGCGTCAGTTTACCCGCTTTCTGTGCCTGTTGCAGGGGGCGCGTGACGCTGGTATAGCTGTCAGTGCTGATGAGCCACCGCGAACCGTGACGTCCGTAGTGCGACATATAGAAAGGCACATAGCCCTTTGGCGCAGGCGTCAACTGTTGCGTGGCAGGATAATTGTCATAGTCCAGATAGTTACTACCGGCCAGATACTTGTTGGCTGCGATTTCCTCACGTGCCGTCTGTGCCGTCAAGCCCGTCGTCAGTGCGAGGGCAAACAGGATGTTGGTTAGTCGTTTCATCATATATGTTATCAGTTTGTTTTTGCTACATTATTTATTAGGGGAGATGATGCGTTGTATCGCCGTATCACCGGGCTTGAACAACAGTCCTTCGCACTGCTTGGCATCAGCCTTGTATTCGCGCAACTCAATCTTGCTCCAGTCTATCTGGTCCGTACGCTGAGCCAGCGGGGCGTGAGGAATGATGCTACCGTCGCGCACGAGGATAATGGCTGGAATCTTGCCTGCCTCGATGGTCTGATAGCCACCCTCATACACCCTACCCGACTGGTAGTCAATCCATTTGCCTTTCGGCAGATAGACGTCACGGCTGTTGCCGCTCTCCATCAGCGGAGCTACGAGCATCTGACTGCCGAACATATATTCATCCTCCACAAGCCAGGCGCCCTTGTCCTGCGGAAACTCCACGAGCAATGCTCGCACCATCGGCAATCCGCGCTCTGAGCAATCCTTCGCCTGGGCATAGACATAGGGCATCAACCGATATTTCATCTCGGCACACTCGCGGAAGGCCTTAGTAAACGACTCGCTGATGAGCCAGGGTTCCGTGGGCGGTGCTCCGTGGGCTCGCGTGTGACTCGACAGGAATCCGAAAGGCAACCAGCGGCGATAGATATCCTCGGGCGAGGCCGTCACGAAGCCACCCATGTCGTGACTCCAGAACGAAAATCCGCTCAGTCCGAACGACAGGCCGCCACGCAGGTCGCCCAACATACCTATATTATTCGTAGCCGCATCGCCACCCCAATGCAGGGCATAGCGCTGACTTCCAGCCCAAGCTGAACGTGCCCAGATGATACCCTCGCCAGGATGATTTTTCTCCACTACTTCCCAAAGGGCCTTGTTATAGCGCAACGGATAGAGGTTGTGCTCATACAGCCCACCCTTGCCGCTATGATAGAAGCCGTTATAGGGCGCAGCCTCACCAAAGTCACACTTGATGGTCGAAACGCCCTGACGCATGAGCCCCTCAATCTTCGACTGATACCAGCTGACGGTCTCAGGATTCGAGAAGTCGAGGATGGCATCTTCTACCGGCATGCCGCCAGTGGCATTCACCACGTGCAGCCCCCGCTCGATAATCTCTGGGAAGAAGCGGTTCTTGGGCGTGAAGTACGGCAACTGCCATAGACAAGTGTGGAAGCCGTCCTTCGACAGCTGTTTCAGCATGCCGACAGGATCGGGGAAACGGTCCTTGGCAAACTGATAGTCGCACTGCCAGTCGACGCCAAACCAACCTGTATCAAAGTGGATGACGTCGCTCGGAATCTTGTGGGCGCGCAATTGTTTGGCAATCTCCAAACCTTCCTTCTGCGAGAAATAGGTGATGCGGCTCATCCATGTGCCAAAGCTCCACAGCGGCAGCATCGGACTCTTGCCCGTGATGTCCGTATATTCGTTCAAGATGTCCTTCGGCTCGCCAAAGAACACGAAGAAGTCCATCTGTTCGTCGGCCATAAACAGGCGCTGGGCTCCGATATACGAGGCTCCGAAGTCGCAGGTGACGGGTGCCGACGTGTGCATAAAGATGCCGTAGCCGCGATTCGAGAAATAGAACGGCACGGGCTTATACTGTCCGTCAGTCTCAGGACCTTGCGGGTCGGTCACGCTCAGATGCACCTTCTGCCCTACCTTATTTAAAGAGGTAAACGACTCACCGCAACCATAAATCCGCTCGCCTGGCGACAGCAGGAACACAGGATTGATGCTGCGCGAATTGTCCGAACCGCGCTTGATAAACGAAAACGGCAACAGCTTCACCTGCGTCGAGTCGTTGTCAATGATATGGCGTGTCTGCGTCAACACCTTCCCCTTTGCGTCCTTCACCACGATGCGGAAAGGATACGGCTGAATCTCAATGCTACCGTATTCCGAACGGGCCGAGTAGTTGGCAGTTCGGCTGCCAACCGCCACCTTCTTCTTAAAGGCGTCGCAGAACATCACGTCCTCCTGATCATCGCACTTCGGCTCCACGGGCGTCGTCAACATCCGGATGCGGGCTGTCCTCGGCGTAATCCACTCCACCTTGATTTTCAGCGCAGGGTCGTTCTCGTATGCAGCATCGGGGAAGTCCAGCATCTGCATCCGGACGGGCCAGTAGCCGTTCAGGTTAAACGCCTGTCGCGGACTCAGCCTGTAGCGCTTCCACTGCACCAGTCCCTCGCCCTTCTGGGCGTCGAACGTCACCAGCGAGTCTGCCAGGAAATACGTGTTCGACAGGTCATAGAAGTCCGTCGACACGTCTTTTTGCATACATTGCAGGTACTGCACACCCGCATTCGTCTGAATCTGCGCCGTGGCCAAACCTGCCCACAAGGCGACCGTCAACAATAGCATAAACTTTTTCATGCTGCGAAGGTACAAAAAAAAAACGAACCCACCAAACGATGAGCCCGATTTTTGCTTAATTCCACACCATGATGGCAGTTTGCAAAATTCAAACATAGTATTTTGCATCATTCTCTGAGAAACAGCAGACAATGATTTCCCCTTGATAGCCATTCTGTAAATGCTCATTCAGCACACGTTTGGCAATAAGCGCAGCCTCATCTTTTGGAAAGCCATAAACGCCCGTACTGATACAAGAGAACGCGATGCTCATAATACCGTTCTCCTCAGCCAGACGCATGGCCGTATCATAGCACGACGCCAACAATTCCCTTTCATGCTGATTGCCTCCATACCATATAGGCCCTACAGTATGAATAACCTTTTTACAAGGCAGATTATAGGCATCCGTCATCTTGCTCTGTCCTGTCTGACAACCTCCTAACGTCCTACATTCCTTTAACAAGTCCGGTCCCGCAGCACGATGGATTGCTCCATCCACGCCACCACCTCCCAACAACGACCTGTTGGCCGCATTCACAATGGCATCCACCTTCAACGTAGTGATGTCACCAACTACAATCTTTATCTCTCCCATAGTCTCCATAATCGTCAATCATTCTATTTCTCTGCTGCGAAGGTACTACTTCTTTTCCAAATAGCAATGATTTTTAGTTATTATTTATTGAAAATCAGAATTTTTCCTTCGTTTTCTTGCGGATTTCAAAATTATTCCGTAACTTTACATTCGAAATGAGAAATGATTAGATGTATGAGCAAGGTAACAAAGGAACAGTATGAATTCGCATTGGCAAGGGTCGAAGAGCTATTGCCATTGGTAGATGACAACACCCCCGCGAATGACCGCAATGCTGTTGAGCTGACCATGATGTCAGATATTATCATCGACTACGAGAAAGAGCATTATCCTATCGGTAAACCGACGGTTGCTCAACTAATCCAATTGTCTTTGGACGAGAAGAACATGAGCCAAAAGCAATTGGCTGAAGAAATCGGGGTCAGCCCATCGCGAATAAATGACTATGTTTCTGGTCGTGCTGAACCGACTCTTAAGATTGCCCGTATGCTCTGCGTGACGCTTGGCATCACCCCGGCTGCTATGCTTGGCTGCTAAAACCGTTCATTAATTCAAATCACCAATCGAATTAACTCAAACGACGAATCGAATTAATAAAAGGAAAAAACGCACTCCAAAAGGCAACATCTTCGCACTTCCCATAGTGTAGCCATACTCTACCCATACTAAATGAGTATGCTTAGAAGCAGCCTAGAGTATGCCAAGAAGCAGCCAAGAAGCAGCCAAGAATATGCCTAGAAGCAAGCTATAGGAATCATGGAAATAGACAAGCCAGACCCATACTCTTCCAAACAAAAAATGGAGTCGGAGAATACGATTATCTCCGACTCCAATGATTTTCAGTATTAATTTATTTTACAACGATCTTACGAACCTTTCCATTGCTCATACGAACAATGTTCACGCCCTTCTGTAGTTCGTTCAGGGGTTTACCATCCGATGAGAATATCTGGCAATTAGCCTCACCAGCCATGATGGCTTCAATGCCCGTCGTATAGGTGCCATAAATAGTAATGTCATATGCCGGCATGGTCTCTGGGTAATCACCCCACGCAAAATCATATCCTTCGCGCTCAGGAGCAGTCGGAGGAATAATAGTTGAACCATAGTCCACTCTCTGCGTCGTATAAACCTCATTGTCTATAACATAGGTGATGGTGTACTGATTAACGATAAACGAGCCTGTTACAGTAACATCATAAGCGGGCATAGTTTTGGGTATTTCACTCCATCCACTAAATGTATATCCTTCTTTCGTTGGTGCAGGTTCTGGAGTAATCTTTGTTCCAAATTCCAACTCGTAAGACTTGTATTCAGCGCCATCAACTTTGTAAATGAGTTTATACTTGTTGATAGTGAATGTTCCTGTTATCGTTACGTCATGTGCTGGCATTGTTGCAGGGATCTCACTCCATCCACTGAAGGTATAACCCACCTTCATAGGTGCAGGTTCTGGAGTGATAGCAGCACCATAGTCATAGCTGATTGTCTTATAGACCTCACCATCAACCATATAAGTCAGTTTATAAGCTCCTTTTGTAAACGAACCAGTAACAGTTACGTCGTGTGCGGGCATAGTTGCAGGGATTTCACTCCAACCAGAGAAGGTATAGCCTTCTTTGGTGGGTTCGGGCTCAGGAGTAATCTTTGCTCCAAATTCCAACTCGTAAGACTTGTATTCAGTACCGTCAACTTTGTAGATAAGCTTATACTTGTTTATAGCAAAAGAGCCAGTAACAGTTACATCATGTGCAGGCATTGTTTCAGGGATAGCACTCCAGCCTGAGAACGTATAGCCTTCTTTGGTTGGTTCGGGTTCAGGAGTAATCTTTGCTCCATATTCCAACTCATAGGATTTGTATTCAGCACCGTCTACTTTGTAGATAAGCTTGTACTTGTTGATAGTAAATGTACCAGTAACCGTTACATCATGGGCAGGCATAGTTGCAGGGATCTCACTCCATCCAGAGAATGTATAACCCTCCTTCGTCGGTGCAGGTTCTGGAGTGATAGTTGCCCCATAGTCATAACTCAGGGTTTTATAGACTTCACCATCAACTTTGTAGATGAGCTTGTACTTGTTGATAGTAAATGTACCAGTAACCGTTACATCATGGGCAGGCATCGTTTTGGGAATCTCACTCCAGCCACTGAAGGTATAGCCATCTCTTGTTGGTGCGGGTTCTGGTGTTATCGTCTCTCCATATTCAACCTGATACGATTTATAGTCAACACCGTCAACCTTATACAATAGGGTAAAGAAGTTTGTAACCTTAATAGTGGCACTTGTTCCTGACTCTTTGCTAGTATTTCCGTTAATGTCGGAAAATACAACATTACTCAACGATACGGAATAACTACCCAAAGTCTTGGTGCTATTTACTTTTAGGTTCAAACTCATCAGTTCACCAGCCTTTAGCTTCTGCAAAGTACTTGAATACAATACGAATCGGAAAGTATTACTACCCAATCCACTCACATTACAGGTCATATCACTGGCCTGATTGGAAGACAGCTTATAGACCTTGTCATCTATAGACTCTAACGAGAATCCTTCTGGCAATGTTACGTCAAACTGAACACCAACTTTTTCTGCTACAGCTGATGACAAAGAAATCTTCAAATCTTTTGTCTCTCCAGGTTTCAAAGATATCGCTTCAACAGATATGTTACCTGCGTATCCTACTGCATAGCATACTAATGCCATGAGGGCCATCAAAATTCTATATTTCATTTTACTACCGCTTTTTTACCATTAATAATATAGATACCTTTTTTCAGTTCTTTACCATCCAGACGATTGCCCTTCAGGTCAAAGATAACAGCAGAGTTACTATCTTTCTCCAAATGATAGACACCTGTAGGCGTGCCATAGCTTTGATAATAATGTGTCTCGCCAGTTTGAGTAGCTACTGTGATATTTTGCATTGTCACTTTACCTCCATCAGCCTCGACATCCACGATTCTGCCATTTTCAGAATTCATCAATTGATTCGACAACGAATATACCACAACAGCATACGTGTTATCATCTTTCTGCTGGTACATCAGCTGGTGCGATTGAGACATAGAGTTAACAAGACGAATATCTTTAATCGAAACATTCTTGTCAACCTTCAGTTCAAATTGAGCTGCGGTATATTGTGTAAAGTCCACTATTCCGTCAGCACGTCTGAAAGCAGGACTTGCTGCAACACCTCCGTTGTTCAAAATCGATTTCACTATAAGAATAACATCACCGATATTCAGTTCTCCATCACCATTCATGTCATATAAAGCTATATCATTTGCTGTTGCATTGGCATTCATGATAAAGTTAACTATATTCACTACGTCCCCTACATTGAAAACACGTTCGAACGTTCCAGTAACAGTCACATCATGTGCTGGCATAGTGGCAGGTATTTCACTCCAGCCAGAGAAAATATATCCTTCTTTTGTGGGTGCAGGTTCTGGTGTTATAGTGGCACCGGCTTCTAACTGATATGTTTTATAAACCTCACCATCTACCTTATAAGTTAAGGTGTATTTCATATTGCCTGTGAAAGCTACAATTTGTCCAAACTTGTTCCACGGCTCTTGTGAGCTATATTTGCTTACCGAGTTCTCTGGAACGTATAGTGTTACATATTCAATATATGAGTTTTCAAAAGCATCGTTTTGTGCTTTCGGCGGATTCTCTGCCTTACAAACAAAACTTTCAAGACTCTTACACTCTGCAAAGGCTTTACTATACACATTGGTTACTGCCTTCTCTATTGTTATTGTTTTGAGATTCTTACAGCCATAAAAAGCAGACGAGGGGATGGCGTTTACTTTTTCAGGGATGTCTATTGAAGAAAGACTAATGCAATTTTTAAAACATCCCGCACATACGCTTGTTAGGTTTGCTGGAAGCGAGATGGATTCCAAGGAACTACAATCCTGAAATAATCCATACGCACCACCACCTTCGAAAGACGTAACCGTATCGGGTATTTTTATAGACTTGAGACTACTACAATTATAAAAAGTTGCAGAATGTAGTATTGTTACATCATCCGGTATGGAAATAGAAGATATATTTGTACAATAACCGAAGGCACCCTTCCCTATATCCTTGATACTGTTAGGAAGGACGATGGAAGATAAAGATGTACATCCCCAAAATGCATCACCTCCAATGGTCATTATACTATTTGGAATTGATACTGACAAAAGATTAAAACTATTGTTGAAAGCCTTTTCTCCTATCTGTGTAACCTTGTATGTGAATCCCTCATAATCAACGGTCTCGGGAATAGCAACTGTACCGGAATACCCATTGGGAGACTCGGTAACCTCTGCTGTTCTTGCCTTGCCAATCAAATTATAATAGATACCATTGATTTCAACAGTTATAGTATTGGCAGAGGGAAGGCTGTCGTAGAAATAACCACTAACAGCGACATCATGATTTGGCATAGTTGAAGGGATGTTACTCCAACCAGAAAATGTATATCCAGACTTGGTGGGAGCTGGTTCAGGTGTAATCGCATCTCCTACTTTATATTCATATTCTTTATAGATTTCTCCATCTACAAAATATGTTAATTTATAGGTATTTGTTACGACTGTATTTTCCTCAGGGATTGGTATGACCATATTCTGGTTGTCATTATAGCTATGGTTTCCAGGATTAAGCATGTCAATCATAAAAGAACCATCATAACTGCCATTCCAACCCCAATTTATAATAACTTTTCCGTCAGGTTCATAACCATGAATTACAAAACAATGGCCTCCAGCCCTGTTACTACCACAATATATAATAGGATGATTATTGTTTAAGGCATTATATACCATATTCATCCATTCATCACTATTAGAATAATTGTTCCTGTAATAAATATTATTTGTGTTATCAATAAACGAATATGAAAAATAATTCTTCATGGCAATAGGAATAAGGTCCGCGTATGTTCCACTTGAATACGTCGTATATTTCATATTCACCGCTATTCCGCAATCAGACATCAACTTTGAAACAGCATCTGTGTATTGGTCTTCTGTCGTTGAATAATAATAAGCAGAATAATCATCCAGCATGTGGCCCCAGTCATAATAAGAGTCCTCAAAGTTGGCAGAAAATGTTTGATCACCAATATCTTTGTAATGAATGATATAAGTATTCTCTCCTTTTCCTTTGGCGGGATATTTGTAATAGTTCATAACCTGTGCCATTGCTGTAGCGACACAACCTGTAAGTTGACGGTATTCTTGCCCATCTACTGTTAATACACATTGGTTATTATAAGGCCTTTCTTGTCCCCATTTGGACGTGAGTAATGCACTCACTCCTGTCCTTCTGATAGCGCTCCTGCGTGTTGCTTTTGCAGGCGCTTGGTCTTTGGCATTCTCCATAGCTTCATTGGCAGCATCTAACCACCACTTAAAGCCACATGGCATTTCTTCAGTACATTTCGAAGTTGAATATCCAATAACATCCTCAAACCTGTCGTCTTTAGTGACAACAGCAAAGCCGCCTTCATCATAGCCATAGATCTTTAGCTTGGATAATGAATGGAATTCTTTTAGTTCATGATTACCTGCAGCTCTTCTCAAATTGGTATTTAACACCTTTGCAGCAGCTTCTTTCATCTGCTGTTCTGTACGATTACCTGCCTTTAATGTGGGGAAAACGATAAAAAGCAGAGATAGGATTAATAGTTGTTGTTTCTTCATAATCATATATTTTTAGTCATTTCAAATGCAAAAGTAGTGAATTATTTTTTATTCGCAAAATAATCTTCAACTTTTTTGTAAATACGCAAAAGAAAACGTGGACAATTTCTTCGTCTACGCTTCAGAGGTATCGGCAAACACCTTGTGTACATCTACGAGTAAATGCCCACGCCTTGCGACGTGAACATTAACTTTTACTCTTGTACACTTCTTCCAATTTGCCGATTTTCTGAAGCAAGAATTAAAAGCTAACGCTTCATCCTATATGTCCCGTGTTATATTTCTCTCAGCCCATAGGCATCATCGTTTTTAGGGGTTATACATTATGATTATCCTCTGACTGTAATAAGTCGAGGAATTCTTTTAGCTTTAATACCAATAGCTTCGGGAAGTCAATGTCTTGCAGGACATCGTAATGCTTATCGTCCGAAACAATGAAGGTGGCATTGGCGGCAAAGGCACAATCTACAAACTTGTCGTCATCATGGTCTTCTTCTATTAAGTGAAGACTGAAATATGGGTTGACTAGTTCGACATACTGACTTTCGAGCAGCAGATGGATGACATTAGAGGCCACTTCGACCGAAGTCTTCTGGGTGATAATCTCTGCATACTCTTCCAAAATGTCAGTTGACACGCATAAGATGTATTCACCTGCCTGGAGTCCTTTCCAAACAGGATAATACTGACCACGCCTCGATAATGAGGCAATAAGACAGTTTGTATCGAGTACTATCTTTCTTTTTTCAGACATGTTTGTATGGTGTGCGAAGGTGTTCTTGTAGAATGGCCTCGTTTTTCTCGTTGTCCCACTTGCCCTCTTCCCAGAGACGATCCATCTCATCGTCAACACGGCGAGCATAGTAGTCGCAGATGACTTGGCGGAGTTCATTCACCTCCTCTACACTCTTCATCGACCCCAACAGCCTGAGAATACTCATTTGCGCTTCGTTCAATGCAGTAGTTTTCATATTAGCAATTCTTTCGTATTATGGTGCAAGGCTCGTGCAAGCCGAGTTTTCGCACGCTTCTGTGTGCAAAGATAAGAAATCTTATCGAAAGTTCCAAATAATTAGACGAAAATCTACTTTTCAAGCCTAACGCACAGAAAGACAGCAATTCATATACTATTTTTTCAAAAAGGGTGACACGCTGACACAACCCCAGTAAATAAAGGACGTGCAGCGTTTCAAAGGGTGACACACGTTGACACAAGGGTGACACACTGTACTTTTCTGAAAAGTGACCGTTTATCCGTCAACAAGTGCCACTTCTCGGAAAACAAGTGGCTCTTATTCAGAAATAAGCGTGCCTTATTCACAAATAACCAAGGGTTATTGACGAACAATCTGACATCGACTCGTCACCTTACGGGCTGAACGGCGCTCTGCTCCCTGCTGTACTGCCGACAGCAGGGAAGTGTCAAGCCGACAGCCGGTAGGAGAGTGACGGTTAGCAGGGAAGGTATTGACGTTTGCCCGCTTCCCAAGGGTTGGCGGTTTACTTACTGCTCGTTGGTGGTTTGCTTACTGCTCGTTGGCAGTTTGTTTACTGGGAACTATGACTCCACCCAATCGCTCGGAGTTCCTTTAGGCAAAGGAAAAGCGGAGGGGTTAGTGTTACCATAACACTCCACCCGACACTACACCTAACACTCCACCCAAGACTCAACCCTTTTATGTACGCTTTAATAGATTTCGCAACGAAATTTCATAACCTTTTGGGTGGAGTGTTAGGTTGAGTCATAGGTTGGGTGTTGGGGTTACTGTTTCGGCAACACCCACCCCAGTGGAAGCACCCTATTTATTGGCATTCCGACAAATCAGGTTTAGTCTTGGCTCTTTTTTTGCGCCCTGCCCAGAGAAATAATATTCCCTGCCCTGGGAATTCAAGTATTAATGCTTGCAATTGTTACCTTTAATGCTCGTAATTGCTACCATTAATGCT
>CADCDY010000030.1 GCA_902800245.1 uncultured Prevotellaceae bacterium | reverse complement strand
TAGATGATGGTATTGACGGTGACATAGACCTTCGCCGCAAACTGATGGGCGTAGAGGCAGAGCTGCCGGATGTCGTCGACGGAATTGCCTGCCGCCACACGTGCACCGAAGCGCGACGCACCGATATAGACGGCGTCGGCACCATGATCGATGGCTGCCAAGCCACACTCCAGATTCTTGGCGGGCGCCAGCAGTTCAAGTGATCGCATTAATATCGTATGGTGTCTCTTGATAGACGTAATAGTTTATCCAGTTGCTATACAGCAAGTTAGCATGTGCGCGCCATGTGACGAGCGGCTCCTGCGAGGGGTCATCATTGCGGTAATAATTGAGCGGCAACTCCACATCGTCGCGCACGTCTTTGTCGCGGCGATACTCCTTGTCGAGCGTGTCGGGAGCATACTCGAGATGCCCTGTGATGAAGAACTCACGGCCTCCGCGAGCCATGACCATGCTGACTCCGCTCTGCTTCGATTCGGCGAGCAGCGTCAGTTCGGGTCGCGCCAGGATGTCGTCGCGATGAAGCTCGGTATGACGGCTATGAGGCATCATAAACAAGTCGTCGAATCCACGGAAGATGGGCAGTTGTGGTTCGAGCATCTGCTGCGGGAAGATGCCGAACATCTTCTTCTCAAGCGGATACTTTGGTACACCATAATGGAAATAGAGTCCTGCCTGCGCCGCCCAGCAGATGTACATCGTGCTCCACACGTGCGTACGGGCCCACTGGAAGATGTCCTGCATCTCGTCCCAATAGGTGACGTCCTCGAAGTCGAGTGTCTCAACGGGTGCACCGGTGATAATCATGCCGTCGTATTTCTCGTTGCGCATCTGTTCGAAGTCGCGGTAGAACATCATCATGTGTTCGATGGGCGTATTCTTCGGCGTATGGCTGCGGAGTTTCATGAAACTGATTTCCAGCTGCAGCGGTGTATTGGACAGCAGACGTATCAGGTCGGTCTCCGTCGTAATCTTCAGCGGCATGAGGTTCAGGATGGCAATCTTCAGCGGACGGATGTCCTGATTGTGGGCACGCGAATCGTCCATCACGAAGATGTTCTCATGCTTCAGCAATTCTATGGCAGGTAATTTATCGGGTAATCGTAAAGGCATATACGTTTAGCTTAATGGTTGGACTGAAAAGACACACACCGAGACATTGTCGTAGCCGCCAGCATCGATGGCAGCCTCACAGAGCTGGTTGGCGTTGGAGCCCTCGAGCAACAAATCGGTGATATGCTTGTCGGAAATCATATCGTTGAGCCCGTCGGAACAAAGCATATAAGTGTCGCCCGGCAGGAAATCGTCGGTAAACTCGAAGAGGTCGAGATAGGGCTGACGAATGCCTGCACCGATGCAATTGGTAATGACGTTCGAGTGCTTCTTCTCGCCACGCTGATTGCTCAATGAATGGTCGTTGGATATCTGTTCCAACACGCCATCGCGGAGACGATAGAGGCGACTGTCGCCGCAATTCATCCAATAGTACTTGTTGTTGTAGAAGACAACGCCCACAAGCGTCGTACCCATCTCAGCCATCTCGGGATTGACGTGCCCCTTTGAGGCAATAATCTGGTTGACGGACTGCAACCATTCGTCCAACTTCTCCATCAGTTCACCGGAAGCGAGCCCGCGAGGCAGGTCGTTGATGTAGAACTGCAGGTTTTCCAATACGTCGGAACTGGCCACCTCGCCAGCATTATGTCCTCCCATCCCGTCGGCTAAGGCAATGACGAAACGGTCCATATTCTCGGATGCAAACTCCGTAGCATATACATCGCTGCGCACGAGTTTGTCGTAGGCGAGAATCATGTCCTCATTATTTGTTCTCACACAGCCAATCCTACTGGCGGCTGTCAGTTTGATGATACTCATATCAATATTTTCCTAAAAACTATCTTTCACGCTTTAGCTGATACTGACCTGAAGATTGATATTGGCCAGCGTCACGATATCGCCTGCCTTGATAGACATGGGAACATCGGGCAGAAGATCGCGTTGGTTCAACTTCGTACCATTAGAAGAATGCTTGTCAATAATGCACCATCCTGCGTCGGGCTTGTAGATGAGCTGGGCATGAACGCCGGAAATA
Source organism: uncultured Prevotellaceae bacterium (assembly GCA_902800245.1). Lineage (GTDB taxonomy): Bacteria > Bacteroidota > Bacteroidia > Bacteroidales > Bacteroidaceae > Prevotella. The sequence goes on along the minus strand of CADCDY010000030.1, from coordinate 29,102 downwards.
TACATGTTACCCTCGAACAGCTGCTGATATGGTCCCTGGCGACGGCCAATGATGGCACCGTTGACACCAACCATACGGATGTCAAGACTGGGATTATACAACGTCAGGGTCGGAACGCCATGCTGCACAGGCATTTGGGCACCGACGGGCTCGGAACGACGCGACGTAATCAATGGCGATGCATTGGTAGATTGCACGGCAGCGTGCTGACTGGGAGCAGCAGCTTGTTGCTGACCGTTCAGTTCGTCGACACCAGCCATCAATCCACCGCAATAGGTGCAACGACGTCCCATACCGACACGTCCGCAACTGGTACAATAGACAAGTTCCTGTCCGCACTGGTCACAGTAGTGAGACTCTTCTTCTATCTCTTCTTTACAACTTGGGCAAATAATCATATCTCTTCTTTAATATCTTCTGGCATAATCAATTGATAGGTCTCCTGCGTGATCTCCGACTGACTCATAGCACTGACACGCATGGAGAGCTGCTGGATGGTGGCATCGAGCATGTTTCGCATTTCACGGGCATTGCCGAAGGAACTGCTCTTGCTGATGACCTTACGACAGATGAGATCCATGAGTTTGAATTCGGCCTCAGGCGACAACTTGTAGTTGTCCTTGGAGGCCATCTTCTTGAAGATTGCCAACAGCTCGTCTTCGTTATAGTCGTCGATATGCATCTTATGGCTGAAACGACTTGCGAGACCCGGGTTAACAGCCAAGAAGGTCTCCATCTCGTCCTTGTAACCTGCAGCAATGACGACGAACTTACCGCGGTCGTCCTCCATGCGCTTCATCAGGGTGTCGATGGCTTCCTTACCATACTGGTCGTTCTCTGAGGACAACGTGTAGGCTTCGTCGATGAACAGAATACCACCCATCGCCTTGTCGCACATATTATTAACAATCTTTGGGGTCTCACCCATATACTTACCGACAAGAGTTGCACGGCTGGCCTCAATGACACGACTGGTGGGCAGGATCTCCATAGACTGGAGTACTTCACCCATCTTGCGTGCAATCGACGTCTTACCTGTACCGGGGTTACCTGTCAGGATGAAGTTCATCGACATCTGCTGTACCTTACCGGCACCCATGGCGGCACGCTGCTTCATGAACATGCTCTGAACAGCCAGACGACGGATCATGTTCTTGACAGAACGCATGCCGATGAATTCGTCGAGCTCGTTGAGAACCTCGTCGAGCGGACGAGCCTTCTCGGACTGAGCAACCTCAAGATCGGCAGTGGTAATGCGGTACATATCGTCGTCCTTGAAGTCGGGATTGCCCATCATTCCAACGAGGCGTTGGCTCTGCTTCTCGACAGCCTGGTCGAACATGCGACGAGCTTCGCGGGCATTGCCGAAGTTCTTATCGCGACGCAGGTAGAGCTGCTCGAACTGACGGTGGATGGCTGCCTGTGTCTCTTCATCGATGGTGAAGTTCTTACCCTTCGCAAGATTGATGAAGATTTCAGTCAGTTCATCAGGCGTATAGTCGTCGAAATGAATGGTCTGCGTGAAGCGGCTCTTCAATCCTGGGTTCGTATCAATGAAATCGTGCATCTGGTCGGTATAACCCGCAACGATACAGATGAACTTACCACGATCATCTTCCAAACGTTTGAGCAGCGTGTCGATAGCTTCGGAACCGAAGGAATCCTGATCGCTCGACTTCAACGTGTAAGCCTCATCAATGAACAACACACCACCCATCGCCGAGTCAATGAGCTGGTTGGTCTTGATAGCCGTCTGACCCGAATAACCTGCCACGAGCTTAGCGCGGTCGGCCTCTATCAGCTGTCCACGAGAGAGAATGCCCAACGTGCGGAACACGTCTGCCATGATACGTGCAACGGTGGTTTTACCTGTACCGGGATTACCCGTAAAGACGTAGTGCTTGCCTTGGAAGGTATTGGTTTCGCCACGGCGAATCTGCAGGTTGAGGAATGCTGCCAGATTGGAGATTTCCTTCTTGACGGCAGCCAGACCAACCATTCCGTTGAGTTTCGACAGACACTCCTTGTAATCGACGGTCTTCGGAGCCTCGTAAGGAATATCGGGCACGTCGATGGTCATCATCTGCTCATTGGTAAGGGTCGAAATGTCAACCTTCTGCAGACGCTCAGCCTGCTTTGCAACAATCTTGTCGAAGAGCTGACGCATCGTACGACCATTGGCAAAGTCCTTGTCACGCGAGTTGTAGAGCTCAGTTATCATCTTGAGCGTCAGTTCCTTGGCCTCATCCGTAAACACGTATTTCTTCTCCTTGGCAAAGACACTCATAATCTGGAACAACTGATCGGGCGTGTAGTCGTCGATATTGAGGAAATAGCTGAAACGGCTACGCACGCCAGGATTGATACGGAACAGATTGTCCATCTCCTGACGATAGCCGGCAGCAATGACCACAAACTTACCGCGGTCGTCCTCCATACGTTTCATCAACTGCTCCAAGGCCTGCGTGCCCTGCTGGTCTTTATCGCCACTCTGACTCAAAGGCGCCAGTGTATAGGCCTCATCGACGAAGAGAATTCCGCCCATCGCCTTGTCACACAAACGGTCAACAACCTTTGGCGTCTCACCCTGATAGGGGCTGACCATCTTCGAGCGATCTACCTCGACAACGTGGCCACTATCCAGATATCCGATGGATTCCAATATCTCACCCAACTTACGGGCAATGGTTGTCTTACCTGTACCAGGATTACCTGTCAGCACAATATGAATGCCAGACTTCTCCTGTTCGCCCAATCCTCGCTGAGCACGCTGTACACTGTTGTGAACGGTGAAGGCAATCTCGCGAACGGCTTTCTTCACCTCGTCCATACCGATATAGCGGTCGAGGTCGCTGAGGATATCCTCCAACGAGCGCTCCTCGGGAACATAGCCGCGAATATCCTGTTCTTCCACCATGACAGCCTCTGCGCCACGACTGATAAACGAGGTAAAGATATCCTCAGCAGTCTTGACGGCAACATGGGCATATCCGAAAGTCTCGTCCTTGATCTTCACCTGATACTGGAAGAAACGCGTCAGTTTATGGTCGGCTTCCGGCGTATAGGCTGCAATACCGTATTTAGTACGCAGTTCCATCTTACAGATGTCGCATAATTCCTGATAGCCCGGGGTCGGCAGACGGAATGTGTACTTGAAACGATTCTGAGCAGCAGGGTTTGCCGTCAGGAAGTCATCAAGACCCTTCGGTAATCCGGCAATCATGACAATGGGATTCTCGTCCCATTTGTCCATCTCGACAAACAATTTGTCAAGCGGGTTCACCTGATTGGAATAGCGGTCTGGCAACAACTTCTGTACATTATCGAAGAACAGAATGCCGTCCTTGGCTTTCTTCACATTATCGTCCCACTTGTCGACGAAACGCTGATAGTCTACCGCATCAACCATCGTTAACTTAGGTTTCTCGATAATCTTATGCTGGTAGAAGTAGTCGCGAATCACTTCAGCCAATGCTGTCTTACCCGTTCCAGTTTCACCTATAATAATAGCATTGACGCTTAAACGGACATTCATGATGTCCTTACGCGAATGCAGATAAGTATAGGTATCAACAACCGTCTTCAGTTGTTGTTTCACATCGCTAAGTCCTACCATGCGGTCAAGCACGTTTTGCGAAACGAGCGGTTTTCCACACCACCGGCAGAACTTGGCTATTGAGCGGTTCTCTTTATGACAATGCTCACAGATCATATTTCTTAATATCTTTATTCTATACCCTTTTTAACGTCCTCTTCGCCAGCAGCATCTTTTTCTGCCTCTTCCGGCTCAGCGTCTTTCTGTTCCACATCTTCTTGTATTTTTTCGACGACCTCAGCAGGATTCACACGTATGTTTTCTGCATCGGGATTAGAACGATTCATGAGTTTAGGACTGAATACTATCATTTCCATCAGCAATATGGCAACCATGACACTCCACAGAATATAGTGAAGTACAGATTCACCGCTGAGAGAACGCACCTGATTGGTGACGTCATCAAGCAAACCGAATTTCGAACCCTTGAACTTAAACGTCTTCTGTTTGAACGTATAGAACAACGGCTCGATGAGTGTTGACTTGATGTCGTCTTCCATCACCTCGTTAATCAACTGGTTGTCACCTTTTGAGTCGCTACGGTAATCCGTAAGGTGACATACTGCCATATATAATAAGGTAATAATAATAATCGCAGGAATGAACAAAGAAGGTGCCGAAGCATCAACCGTCCTGAGGATGAGAATCGGAATATATGATGAAATCATACCTAACAATCCCCACAGACACGACATCACAAAGCCATAGCCTCGGAAATATGCTCGCAGACCAACGATGATAGCCGTCATACCTCCCACTGGCAGACCGATAGTCATCATCGAGTGTTGGAAAATATACTGACGTCCAGACTCAGTAATACCACAGATGAGCAATAGTATCACCCATGCAGCACACAATCCATAGAATATGTAACGCCAGCGGCTTTCCTTTGACTTTGCCTTGTTAAAGCCCTGACGAACTTCCTGATACTTCTGGGCCGTTTCCTCTTTGGCGTTGCCGTAACGCTTAAAATAATACTGATTCTGGTCTATCTCACCCAAGGCATAGATCCATTCTTCCAACTTACGCTCGTAGCTATATGTCTCGCTGAAATCCTGGAACGGATCTTCATGATAGAATACTGCCATCCACTGACTTAATGAGCCCCGCTTCATGGCAGAAAGCAATTGTGGACGATATTTCAGTTTATCCATCGTAAGAGCCGAGGTGAGTTCTGTTCCGTCCTCCAAAAGATAAGTAGGTGTCACACCAAGGATTCGGCAGAAACGATATATTGCCGTACGAACATCATAAGCTCCCAGACGGGTTCGATTCTCTTCACTCTTCATATCGAAGCAGGCACGAGCCTGACTGATTTGCTCAAACCAACCATGCAACTGGGCGAAATAGATGAAACGACCATCGGGATCAGTAAAATCAACTGCTTTCTTAGCATACTCTTCGTCAGACAGGTCCTGCCATTCTTTTAGCTGTTCGCGTATGACCTCACCAACTTTATAGGGTGAATCGGCGTCACGTAAGTCGTAAGCGGCTTCTTTGTCAATATTGTAGAGCACCTTGTAACCCAGCGAACGACTCGGAGTCTTTCCTGCCGTCATGATACGCAAAGCCTCACAGGCCATATGGTCTTCATGACAATACATCCACGAAAGCAAACGACCATCGCTCAAACTGGTCCACTCGTCATCGGAACAATCCTCATAGCCAAAGGCATGAACAATATCCGCCAGATTGGAAGACGGACGATTTACAAGGAAAGGAATGTCAGCATCTATCTCATAAGCAAATCTCAAGATCGCTATGCGTGCGTCCAATTTGCTGTCCTCTGCGAAATAACTGCGCAAGCGATTGACATCGGCCTTTGAATGCGACTCCAAATAGAGGTACAGTTTGTCGTTCGGATTTGCCAGAGCCAGTTTATATTCTTCCTGATAACTCAATACCGAAATGGCTGCACTATGCACATCGTCACAAAGATTGCCTCGTAAGTCCTTATAAGGATAGGACGGCTCCATCACATAAACAGCAGCCATCAGTCCTGCATGCTGATCGACAGGATAGCGGTTAACAACAATATCCTTGACAGCAGGGGAATCAATTCGTGAACATTGTCTGCTACGAGGTTCTTCTCTGGATCTACAATGAAACTACGATACTTCAAAATGGGTGAAGACATATCGATTTTTACGTCCTCGCCCAAGAACCAGCGCTCCACTTCGTCATAGCCCCAACGTGTCTGCGGATTGACTGATGTGAGTCCCTGCACAATCATCTTTACACGATCAGGCAGTTCGTTGATTCGTGGCAGACGACCTTCGTTCTTCTTACGCATCATCACACGCTCGTTCTGACTCAGCGGATTTTCACCTAGCCAGAGCGTCATCAGTGTGATACCCAGCGAATAGAAGTCGGCTGCAGGGGTAATCTCCACCTCACCGTCAATGACGTCGTTATACATCTCTGGGGCAGCAAACACCGGCGTACGGGCCTGCGTAGTCCGATGTACCTTCTCGTCTCCTTCCAACACACTGGAGATTCCAAAGTCGCCCAGCACAATTTCTTTGTGATCTGCCTCACGGAAGAAATAGTTGCCTGGCTTGATATCCTTGTGAATGATGTTATAATTGTGGCAGTATGCCAATGCTGCAGCAGCCTGCAAGGCTATGCGACGGAACTGGTTGAAATCACCGTCCAAGTCGTATGAATTCAGCGAACCTCCACGAAGATATTCCATCAGTTCGTAGTCGCGATTCTTGCCGTCAACATACGTCTTGCCATAGTCGTATATCCGGACTATCATCTCCATACTAATGTTCTGGATGATACGCATCAGCGTCTTCTTGATGGTAAAGTTGGGATAGTACACTTTCAACACGCGCTGACCCTCTTCACCTTCTACCAGAAAAACTTGAGCCTCGCCGGAATTGTCGCTCAGGCACTTGATGCTCCGATACATTCTGCCTTTCAGAAGAAACTCTACTTCGCCACCCGTCTGGCCTTGTGTATTCTCTCCAGGACGGATGGTCATCTCTCCATTGCCACTGGCAGCAGGCTGACTTGCATTGACGCGTACAGTCACCGTGTTTGTACCATTTGCTACAGGCTCTGCACCTCTAAAGGTCTTATCGTCCATATTTTATTTGTCGTCTTTTATTTCAGCGTTAGAATTCTTACCTAAAACAACCCATTTACCACCCATCTGGGGTTTTGCGCAACCACAGGGGCTGCTGTGCATGGCATGTTTATAGTTGCACACCCATGCCAGTCGCACTCCGACGGGCTTACTGGCCATCGCATAGTTGCGGGCTTTTGCTGGCGAGGGGCTAGCAGGAACTGCAAGCTTGTCGAGAATGGCCGACAACATTTTGATTTTCACGGCTTTTTGCTCTTCCAACTCCTCCTTGGTCATACGTTTGGTCTCAGGCTTTGGAATGATGGGATTTTCCACACCTTCGTCCTTGGCCAACAGCGTCAGCACACGCTCACGCAACTTATTGTTGGTCTGCTCACGCAGAATGTCACGTTCGGAATTGTATGGCAGAGCGTTCTCCAATTTCGAAAAGTCCTGCACAATCTCCACCAGTTCCTGATAGTCAGGATTGTGCTGCAATTCCTTTACTAACATTCGGGCTTCTTCCGTCAGGGCCGTTCCACACTTTTTGCAAAATGCAAAATCGTTCAGCGAGTGACACGTCGGACAAACGATGCCTCCACGCGGACTGCCGCATTCAGGGCAATAGGCTTCATTGCCTGACAACCGAGCTCCACAGTAGGAACAAATGTCCTTGCGGATATAATGATGGCACACCTCGCAGAAGTCTGCATCAGGATCCATCTCGGCACCGCAATGGGGACAAGCCATTTTGTTAATCGGCTGACCACACTGGGCACAAAACATGGCCTCTGGATCGTTGATAGCTCCGCAATAGGGGCACGCTTTACCTGCAGCTTGTTGCTGCTGCTGTTGCATTTGCATGGGTTGTTCTTCCTGTGGAAGTTCAATTTCCCTTTGTAGCATTTGAGGGCGAACTGTTCGTTGCGTCTTCTCTATATTATTGTCGTTCATCATACACATGGTAGTAATAATGTTTGCAAAGTTACTAAAAAAATTTTAAATGCAACAAAAAACCGGCGTAAATTTACATTTACGTCGGAATTTTTTAGCTTTTTGACTATTATTTTTACCACAAAGGCAACCGTTCGGCCTTTGGAATGAACATTTTATCACCTTCTTTCACACCAAAAGCGTCGTACCACATATCAATATGAGGAAGGGCACCATTGACTCTCCAACGACCCAGCGAGTGGGGGTCACTCTTGGTGCGATTACGAATTTCAGCCTCTGTCACATTACCAGCCCACACACCAGCATAGGCCAGGAAGAAGCGCTGGTCGGCTGTCAATCCGTCAATGACGGGCAACGGATTGCGCTTGGTTGCATTCTTGTAAGCATACCAGGCAACCTGAAGACCACCATGATCAGCAAGGTTCTCACCCAACGTCAGACGACCGTTGGCATTCAGGTCAGGCAGCACCTTGATTTTCGAGAAGAAGTCGGCATACTTATCCGTACGCTCTGTAAAGTTCTTTCCGTCGGCTTCTGTCCACCAGTCGTGCATATTTCCGTCCTTATCATATTGGCGACCCTGATCGTCGAATCCGTGTGTCATCTCGTGACCGATTACTACACCGATAGCACCATAATTGAATGCGTCGTCAGCAGTGGGATCAAAGAACGGAACTTGCAGAATACCAGCAGGGAAGCAGATTTCGTTCGTGGTAGGATTATAGTATGCGTTCACTGTCTGCGGGGTCATGTGCCAGTCGTCTCTGTCAACAGGTTTTCCTGCCTTGTGCTCTATCTGCCAGGCAACCCAGAAACGACGGCACTCCTTCATATTCTCATAGTAAGATTTTTTCGCATCAATCTTCAAGCCAGAGAGGTCGGTCCAACGATCAGGATAACCAATCTTCACGTAGAAAGTATTCAGCTTCAGCAGAGCATTCACTTTCGTCGAATCATCCATCCAGTCCTGAGCAGCAATACGTTCACCAAGTGCAATACGCAAGTTCTCCACCAATGTCTTCATACGATCCTTCGACGAAGCAGGGAAATACTTCTGCACATAGATGCGACCCAGCGCTTCACCCATCACACCCTGCACCTGATTGGTGGCACGACGCCACAACGGGTGGTCCTCTTTACGGCCAGACATTACTTTGCCGTAGAAGTCGAAATTTGCCTCACGAACTGCATCGTTCAGCAGACCCGTCGAACCGTCAATAATCCCCCACTCCATCACATCACGATATTCAGCGGGCTTCATCGTGGCAAATAACTTGTCAGCAACAGCCATGAATTCAGGTTGTCCGACTACCAACTGCTGCATATGCTCGCTCTTCATACCCATTGCCAAGCCCTGCTTTTCCAGCTGGAAATGAGGATAACGGCTATCAAACTCCTGCAACGTCATTTTGTTGTAATTGGCCTGTGGGTCACGCAGTTCCGTGCGCGACTTCGATGCCTTGGCCAAAGCCGTTTCAACCTTCATGATATTCTTCATCTTCTGCTCGGCAGCACCTTTCTTGAAGCCAAAGAGCTGGAACATACGGACGATGTGCTTCTTGTAAGCCTCGCGAATCTTCGTGGTAGCCTCGTCTGTTTCCAGATAATAGTCCTTCTGCCCTAAGGTCAGGCCGCCTTGGAAGATGTTGACGATGTTCTCCGTAGCATTCTTCTCATCAGCACCAATGTAGGCGTTGAAGAATTCCTCTGAACCATAAGGAGCCAGCTCCAGTTGGATAGTAAACAGCTGATCCTTGGTCTTGGCAGCCTCCAAACGCTTGATAAGGGGCATCACGGGCGAAAGGCCATCTTGTTCGCGACGGGCAGAATCCATGGCCAACTTATAAAGGTCGCTCAGTTTTCCAACAGTTCCTTCAGGATGCCGTTGATACGCTTGTTGTTGTCTTCAGCCAGACGGTCGAAACTGCCGTAGCGTGAATAGGCGGCAGGCAGTGGGTTTGCTTTCATCCATCCACCACATGCATACTCATAGAAATCGTCAGCAGGACGCACGCTCGTATCCAAATCTGCCAGATTGATACCTGAGCGCAGTTGCTGTGCTGAACCCGTAATGGTCATTGTCGCTAATGCCATGATAATCAATAATTTCTTCATTGTTCTATATGTTTTAATTCGTTAATTGTTCCAATTCTTCCGAGAGTTTTTCCCAGCGTTCCACCTCTTCGTCGAGGGCTTTCTTCGTCGTCGTATATTCCGTTACGAATTCCATATTCGACGCATTCTCTGGTTTCATCAGCAGGTCGTCGAGTTCTTTTAGGCGCTGTTCCATATCACTGATCCTGCGCTCCGACTGCTCGACAGCCTTCTCGGCCTTGCGCAACTGCTTCTGCTGTTCCTTGTGCTCGGCATACGACTGGTTTTTTACTACCGGCTGAGTGTTTGTTCCCACGCTGGGAATATTTTGTTCCCTGCCTGGGAATGTTTTGTTCCCAGCCTGGGAATTTTCGAGTTCATGGAGCTCTGAAATCTGTTTGCTCCTGAGGAAGTCGTAGATTCCTCCCAAATGCTCGCGAACCTTGCCTCCTCCGAACTCGTAGACCTTCGTCACCAACCCGTCGAGGAATTCACGGTCGTGGGACACGACGATAGCTGTTCCGTCGAAGGCTTTGATGGCTTCCTTCAGCACATCTTTCGATGCCATATCCAAGTGGTTGGTAGGCTCGTCGAGAATCAGCAGGTTCACGGGTTCCAGCAAAAGACGAATCATCGCAAGCCTGCTACGTTCGCCTCCACTCAGCACTTTCACACGTTTGTCCGACTCCTCGCCACCAAACATAAACGCACCGAGGATATCGTTGATTCTCAGACGCATATCACCTTTAGCCACATAGTCTATCGTCTGGAATACAGTCAGACTTTCGTCCAACAACTGTGCCTGATTCTGGGCAAAATAGCCTATCTGCACGTTGTGGCCAACCTTCAGGTTTCCATCGAACGGTATCTCGCCCATGATACATTTCACCAGCGTCGACTTACCCTCGCCGTTCTTACCCACAAAGGCCACCTTCTCGCCTCGCTTGATGGTCAGGTTCACGTGGTCGAACACCACGTGGTTATATGCCTTCCTGACGTCCTCGCAAATGACGGGATAGTCGCCACTTCGCAAACAGGGCGGAAACTTCAGGTGCATAGCCGAATTGTCCACCTCGTCAATCTCGATAGGCACGATTTTCTCCAGCTGCTTCACTTTCTGCTGCACCTGCACAGCCTTCGTGGCCTGATAGCGGAAACGGTCGATGAACTGCTTCATATCGGCTATCTCCTTCTGCTGGTTTTCGTAGGCTCTGAGTTGCTGTTCGCGACGTTCCTTGCGCAACACGACATACTCATCGTACTTCACTTTGTAGTCGATAATCTGTCCGCACGATATCTCCAGTGTCCTGTTCGTCACATTATTAATAAATGCGCGGTCGTGACTCACCAGCACAACGGCATTGGCACTTGTGGCCAAGAACTGCTCCAACCACTGGATAGACTCAATGTCCAGATGGTTGGTGGGCTCGTCCAGCAACAGCACATCGGGTTTACGCAATAGGATTTTAGCCAACTCAATACGCATTCGCCAACCGCCAGAGAACTCCGACGTGGGGCGTTCGAAATCGCTGCGTTCAAAGCCCAGACCCATCAGCGTGCGCTCAATCTCGGCTTCATAGCCGTCCGCACCCAGCATCTGGTAGCGGTCGTGCTCCGACATATATTTCTCTATCAGCGCCAAGTAGCTCTCACTCTCGTAATCCGTACGTTCAGCCAACTGCTGGTTCATCCGCTCTATACGTTCTGCCATCTGCTGAATGTCGGCAAAGGCCTTCTGAGCTTCCTGTCGTACCGTTGTCGAGTCCTGCAGGTTCATCACCTGAGGCAGATAGCCTATGGTCGTATCGTTTGGCACGCTCACCACACCCGACGTGGGTGTCTGCTTGCCACAAAGTATCTTTAGCAGTGTCGATTTGCCCGCCCCGTTCTTACCCACAAGGGCAATACGGTCACGGTCGTTGACCACGAAACTGGCATTCGCTAGCAACGGCTTCACACCAAACTCGACACGTAATCCTTCTACTGAAATCATTATTTTTTTCCGTTTGAACTGCAAAGGTACGAATTTTTTTTGTACCTTTGCACAAAATTGGATAAAAACTATGCCAAACGACAAGATATTACGCATGGAGCAGCTCGTTCGCGAGCTAAACGAAGCATCCGACGCCTACTACAACGGACGTGCGGAGCAGATGACTGACTATGAGTGGGACCAGCGTTTCGACGAACTGAAAGCACTTGAAAACGAGACTGGCACTACCCTGCCCGACTCACCCACGCAGAAAGTTTCCGAGGATACCATCACGGGGCAGAAGGAGGAACACGAGTTTGCGGCCCTCTCGCTGGCAAAGACCAAACAGGTCAGCGACCTCGTGAAATGGGCTGAGGAACGACCTATCTGGATATCGTGGAAACTGGATGGTCTGACGCTCGTGGTGACCTATGACAATGGCAAGTTGACAAAGGTCGTCACACGTGGCAACGGCCATATCGGCACCAACATCACTCATCTTGCACGTTCTATCAACGGAATTCAGCAGACAATCGGCTATCAGGGACATACTGTCATTCGTGGCGAGGCAGTCATCAGCTACGACGACTTCGAACGCTTCCTCATGGAGAGTGGCGAGGATTATGCCAATCCGCGCAACCTCGCCTCTGGTTCGCTGACGCTGAAAGACCCCGACGAGGTGCGCCAGCGTCACATCCAGTGGATACCATTTACCTTAGTATATACTGAAGAGGACATCGTCAGTTGGGGAGTACGGATGGCTTGGCTCGACGCCCAGGGCTTTACCACCGTCGAGCGCGAACTGGTCGAACATCCCGACGAAGGTTCGGTGGAAGCGAGTTTGGCTCGCTTCACCCAAAAAGTCACCTCCCGCAAGAATCCCTTCCCCGTCGATGGTCTCGTAGTGTGCTACGACGATACCGACTACGCACAGACGGGCTCCGTCACAGGTCATCACGCCACCCGAGCAGGATTTGCTTTCAAGTGGCAGGACGAATCGGCTGACACAATATTAAAAGAGGTGGAATGGTCATGTGCGGCATCCACCATCTCCCCTGTCGCTATCTTCCAACCCGTCGAACTCGAGGGCACTACCGTCAAACGTGCCTCACTTTGTAATATAAGCGAATGCGAACGTTTGGGCATTGGTGGCCCTGGCACCCAGCTCAGCGTCATCAAGGCCAACAAGATCATCCCCAAGGTCATCAAGGTTACCCAGAGCATCGGCACATTCAGCGTGCCAAACGAATGCCCCGTCTGCCATGCGTCCACGCAGATTGTCGTCAGCGAGGCCAGTGGTACCAAAACGCTCCATTGCACTAATCCCGACTGTGCCGCCAAGCAACTCAGAAAACTGGCGCGTTTCGTTTCGAAAGAAGGTATGAACATCGACGGCATTTCCGAACAGACACTTTCGAAGTTCATCAATCTCGGCTGGATTGCCGAATATGCCGACATCTACGAACTACGTAGCCATATCCTCGAACTCTCGCGTATGGATGGCTTCGGTGAGAAGTCTGCCTCGAACATTATGCGCAGTATCGACAAGAGTCGTGAGGTCGAGGCTCACCGACTGCTCTACGCCCTCAACATCCCCCTTTGTGGCCTCGATGTCTGCAAACGCCTGCTCTCCGCTTACTCGCTCGACGATTTAGTCAATGAAGCTATCAAACAAAGCGACGATCTCTTCACCGCTCAGACCGAACCGCAGGACGTCTTTGCCCATATCGACGGCATAGGCCCTGAAAAGTCTGCTCAGTTCGTCCTGTGGTTCCGCAACAATCGCAACCTTGCCCGCTACCGCCGTCTCCTCACGAAGCTCGCCGTCACTACTCCCGACGTGTCAGCGTCGGGTGATAAGTGCGCTGGCCTTACCTTCGTCATTACTGGCGACGTGCATCACTACAAGAACCGCAACGAACTCAAGGCCTATATCGAGTCACAGGGCGGTAAGGTCGCCTCAGCTGTCAGCGGTTCTACGTCCTACCTTATTAATAATGACGTCACCTCTACGTCGGGCAAAAACAAGAAAGCCCAGCAACTGGGCATCCCCATCATCTCCGAAGACGATTTCATAGCACAATATGCCACTGTTCCGACGACCGAGTAAACTCTCCGACATGCGTGCCATAGCGCGTCCCTGGCTCATCCGCAAGGGCTATGATGGTATGACTTTCTTTGGTTGTATCATCACCCACAGCAAGGAAGAGGCAGCACGCATCAATGCGTCCCGTACATTAAAGAACACCGTTAGCAGCATCATCAAAAATCATGAGATGATTCACCTCTATCAGGCACGCTCCACCCACGATTCCTGGCTCTGTTTTTACATCCTCTACGGCTGGTACTGGCTCCTCGCATGCCGCTATTGGCGTCGTCTGAAGAATGCAGGATATCGTCTCAACCCCTTCGAAATGGAGGCCTACGCCCACATGCACGACCTCCACTACCTCGACGACAAACATAGCGGCACCAACGAGTGGCGCCGCTATGCTCATATGTCGTTACACGAACGTATTAGAAATTTACACCAAGATTGAAGAAGAAGGCGTTGTTGTGGGCGGAGTGATCGTCGTCGTCGAGGAAGTTCGTCGCGGCAATCTGATAGCCGACTTCAGCATAAATCTTATTGTATTCAGCACCGCAACCGAGCTTGAAGCCCATGTTGTTACGCTTGGGACTGTAATTGGCTGCCTCTTTGTCACCATTCTTGACTTTCCACTCAGAACTGACGGCATAGGCGAAGTAAGGTCCTACGAAAGGAAGGACGGCAATATGCTCGTTGGCCTTGAAGCCGTACTTGATAACCAGGGGAATTTCGAGGTTGTTATGAGTAATCTCGATATTTCCTTCCTTGGCACCACGCTGGGTATAGTAAAGACCAGACTCGAGAAATACAGGAGTAGAGCTGGAGAGACGGAGTCCGATGACACCGGCAAGAGTTATGCCGAACTTGGAGCCTACAGAGACGTCACCATTGAGCGAAGCTATGGTACCACCGAAGCGTACACCATAATACAGGCTCTCTTTGTCGAGTTCGAAACCACCGCTCGAGAACTGAGCGAAGGAAGGTGCTGCCATCAGAGCAGCAACGATTAATACTAAAAACTTTTTCATACTGTATACATTTTAGGAATTAATTATTACGTTATTTTGCACGGAAACGCTCGGCCTGGCTGCGGATGAGCTCAGCGTCGTCGAAATAGTTGATCTGCATGGCACGGCGCACCTCGTCCATGGTCTGCGCGGCAGTCTCACGGGCCTTCTCCGTACCTTTCTTTAATATATTATAGATTTCGGGGATGTCCTGTTCGAACTCGTAACGGTGCTGGCGCATGGGCTCCAGGAACTCGTTGAGAATCTGATTGAGGAACTTCTTGCACTTCATGTCGCCCAGACCACCACGACGGTAGTGGTCCTTCAGCTCGTCGAGGTTCTGGTACTCAGGCCAGTACTGTGCAAAATGCTCAGGCTTCGAAAATGCATCGAGATAGGTAAACACGGCGTTACCCTCCACGTGACCCGGGTCGTTCAGATTGATATGCTCAGGATCGGTGTACATCGAGCGCACCTTCTGCCACACGGTATCGGCATCGTCCGAGAGGTAGATGCAGTTGCCCAGCGATTTCGACATCTTCTCCTTGCCGTCCGTTCCTGGCAGGCGACGGGCGGTAGCGTTCTCGGGCAGCATGATATTGGGCTCAACCAAAACGGGGACATAGACTTGATTGAAACGGCGCACCAATTCGCGCGTCACCTCAAGCATCGGTTCCTGGTCTTCACCAGCAGGAACAGTAGTAGACTTGAACAGTGTGATGTCGGCAGCCTGCGAAACAGGATAGCAGAAGAAGCCCAGAGGGATGCTCTCGCCCTCGAAACCACGCATCTTCACCTCTGTCTTCACCGTCGGGTTGCGCTGTACACGGCTCACCGAAACGAGGTTCATTAGGTAGGTGGTGAGTTCGGCCAATTCCGTAATCTGGCTTTGGATGAACAGCGTACATTTCTCGGGGTCGAGACCTGCAGCGAGGTAGTCGAGTGCCACCTCGATGATGTTCTGACGAATCTTCTCAGGATTGTCGGCATTATCCGTCAGCGCCTGTACGTCGGCCATAAACACAAACATCTTGTCAAAGTCGCCGGCATTCTGAAGTTCTACACGTCGACGCAGCGAGCCAATATAGTGTCCGAGGTGGAGTTTACCTGTCGGACGGTCGCCTGTAAGTATTATTTTTCCCATAATTTTATATACAATTTAAAAACTGACTGCAAAAGTACGAATAATTCAGCGAACAGCCAAATAAAAAGTGTGCTTTTTAATCTGAACCGATGTAAAGAAGCACCAAACCGATGAATACCAATGCCAAGTCGAGAGCCTTTGCCTTGAGATTCTTCTCATGAAAGAATATGGCACCGAAGAGGAAACTGACCAACACACTACCACGACGAATCATGGAGACAATACTAATCATGGCATCGGGTTCCGACAAGGAATAGAAATACATGAAATCGGCTGTAGAGAGGAAGATGCTGACGCCGATGATTGCCCAATCCCAGCGGAAGGGAGTCGTCTCATGATGCTTAGGCCACCATAATACCAGCAACATGGTCAGCATAATGAAACACTGGTAGATGTTGTACCACGACTGTACCATCATGCGGTCGAGACCGATACCGCCCTCGTTGACAGGTGCCATAAGGAATTTATCGTAAAGTCCGCTGACGGCACCGAGAATAGCGGCACCGATAATCATCCATATCCAGTGGTCATGACGGAAGTCTATACCCTCCTTCTTACCACTGCGCCTGAGTAAGATATAGGAGACGATGGTCAGCAGTACACCCGCCCACTGCCAGGCGTTGAGCCGTTCTCCAAAAACCAGCAAGGCACCCACGAGCACCATGACGGGTCGTGTGGCATTGATAGGTCCGACAATGGTCAGCGGCAGATGTTTCATACCAAAATAACCCAACAGCCAACTAGAGAGAACGATGAAGGCCTTGAGAAGTATGTATTTGTGCATATCCCATCCGCCAGAGGTCACGTGGACCATCGTGCCATCGAGGGTGTCAGTGGTGGCACTGAGCACGATGAACGGCAGGAAGATGAGCGATGAGAAAAGCGTGTTGAGGAACAAGATCGGCAGCACGGCATTGTCGCGTAGTGCCTTCTTCTTCAGTGAGTCGTAGCAGCCTAAAAGTGCTGCTGACATAAAAGCGAGTATTAACCACATAATCAATAACTTACATCTTCAAGAAACAACGCCTTTGCAGGCATCGATTCGCCCGCCTGAGTACGTTGTTTTCCCTCAATCACTTGACGAAAATCGTCGAGTGTCATACGTCCGCGTCCAACCTCGACGAGGGTACCAACGACGGCACGCACCATGTTACGCAGGAAGCGGTTGGCCGTAATCTCGAAATACCACGTCGTAGGCGACGTTTGGTGCCACTGGGCATGAGTCACGTGACAGAGCGTCGTCTTGACGTCGCTGCCCGCCTTGCAGAAAGCACCGAAATCGTCGTACTCCATCAGGATACGCCCGGCTTCGTTCATCAGCGCATAGTCAAGCTGGTAGTGCAGTTCAAGGGAATACGCACAAAGAAACGGATCCTTGCGAGTGTGCACATAATAGCGATAAGTACGGGAAAGTGCTGAGAAACGGGCGTGAAGGTCGGCGGCAACAGGTTCGATGCTGTAAACGGCAATATCGTGATGTAACAGACCATTCAGTTTTTTGGCCAACACAAGCGTATCGACGGGCTGTTCAGTATCAAAGTGAGCTGCCATGCGACGGGCGTGAACACCTGTGTCTGTACGGCCAGCACCAGTGATGCTGACATCCTCGCGCAACAGCAACGACAGGCAGCGCTGCAATTCGCTCTGCACCGTGATGCCATTGGGCTGGATTTGCCAGCCATGATACTGCGTTCCGTCGTAGCCAAACCAGATAAAGTACCTCATAACAGTCCGCGAAGGTACGAATTTTTTTCGGAAAAGGAAAGAAAACTCAAATAAAAGTCGATTTTCTTTGGTATTTTGTTCGTTTTTTCGTAACTTTGCCCCGATTATGTACCTAATAAATAGGTACTAACACTAAAACGCTGAAAGATTATGTTCGATAAAAACACCTATATCCGTCGTAGAGCGGAACTGAAAAAACTGGTTGGCGAGGGCGTCATCGTCCTGTTTGGCAACAACGAGGCACCATGTAATTACCCCGCCAATGCGTATGCTCCCATGCGTCAGGATTCCTCATTCCTCTACTACTTCGGTCAACACCGCGACGGGTTGGTAGGCGTTATCGACATTGACAACGACGAAGAATGGTTGTTTGGCGACGATATCGACATTGAGGATATCGTGTGGATGGGGTTCGTACCCTCGGTAGCTGACCTCGCAGCAGAAGTGGGTATTACGAAGACCGCCCCGATGAAGGAATTAACATCTTACATCAAACATCAGACATCAGACATTCACTTCCTGCCGCCCTATCGTCACGACACCAAGATACAAATCATGGATCTGCTGGGCATACACCCATCAGAGCAGAAAGAGGCAGCCTCGCTGAAGCTCATTCAGGCGGTGGTGAAGCAGCGCGCGACGAAGGAACAGCAGGAAATAGACACCATAGATCGTGCTTGCGACATCGGTTACGTGATGCACACAACGGCACAGCTGCTCATCAAACCTGGTGTGACAGAACGTTTCATCGGCGGTCAGGTGGACGGCATTGCCCGTAGTCTGGCACAAGGCACGAGTTTTGCCACCATATTTTCACAACACGGGGAAATCATGCACGGCAATCCCTCGGCAGCCAAGCTCGAAGCTGGGCGCCTGGCACTGTGTGATGCTGGTTGCGAACTGGATGACTACTGTTCGGACCACACGCGCACCATGCCTGTCACAGGTAAGTTCGACCAGCGGCAGCTGGAAATATACAGCATCGTCGAGGCCTGTCACGATTATGTATTGGACGTGGCCAAGCCTGGCGTGAAATATATGGACGTACACTTTGCCGTCTGCCGTATGATGACGGAACGTTTGAAGGAACTCGGACTCATGAAAGGCGATACGGATGAAGCCGTCCGCGCCGGAGCTCACGCCATGTTCCTGCCTCACGGTTTAGGGCACATGATGGGTATGGACGTTCACGATATGGAAGGACTCGGACAGATCTACGTCGGCTTCGACGAGGAGACACGTCCGTATCTGGAACAGTTCGGTACCAATTGTCTGCGCATGGGACGCCGACTGGAGGAAGGCTTTGTCGTCACCGACGAGCCGGGCATTTATTTCATTCCCCAGCTCATCGACGAATGGCGCGCCAGCGGACATTGCAAGGAATTCCTGAACTTCGACAAACTCGAGACCTACAAGGACTTCGGAGGCATCCGCATTGAGGATGACGTGCTGATTACGAAGGACGGTTGCCGATTCCTCGGTCAGAAGCGCATCCCGTATCATCCACAGGAGCTGGAGGCGTTTATGGAGAATCGTATTTGACGACCACAAGAAGAAAACAATTAAAAAACAATAATAACAAAAAAAGAGACAAGTAATGAGAAAAGTAATGACTTTGGCACTGTTGGCGCTATTTGCCCTCGGTGCACAGGCAGAGGAAAAGAAAGACTCTGTCAACAAAAACAAACCCGTGTTTACGGTCGTCAAGGAGAACCCCATCACGCGCATCAAGGACCAGAACCGCAGCGGTACGTGTTGGGACTACTCTACCCTGTCGTTCTTCGAGTCTGAAATCTTGAAGAAGACGGGCAAGAAGTACAACCTCTGCGAGGCTTTCGTAGCTAACAAGACGTACATGGAGCGTGCCATTCAGGTGGTTCGCTATCATGGCGATTGCCAGTTTGCACAAGGCGGCAGCGCTGAGGACGTGCTCTCAACGCTGAAGAATCACGGTATCTGTCCGCTTGAAGCAATGCCATTCCCTGGCTCGCTGTATGGTGACTCACTGAACAACTTCAACGAGTTCTTCGGAGTGCTGGAGCCATACGTTGCAGCTATCGCCAAGAGCACTGCCAAGAAGATTTCGAACCAGTGGAAGGTTGGATTGCAAGGCATTCTCGACGCCTATCTGGGCAAGTGTCCTGAGAAGTTCACCTACGAAGGCAAGGAATATACCCCGAAGACCTTCATGGCTTCACTGGGCATCAACCTCGACGACTACGTCAGCATCACCAGCTACACACACCATCCCTTCTACACGGGCTTCGCTGTAGAGGTACAGGACAACTGGCGCTTTCCGCTGTCGTATAACGTACCGATGGATGAAATGATGCAGATTATCGACAATGCCGTTATGAACGGCTACACCATCGCCTGGGGCGGTGACGTCTCAGAGGACGGCTTCACCCGCAGTGGTCTGGCTTATGCCATCGACGGCAAGGCTACGCAGAGCCTTCGTGGCAGTGATATGGCTAAATGGCTGAAACTGACTACCACGAAGAAGCGCGACATCATCGATTCGCTGGGTTGCAACGTTCCTGAAATCATTCCGACACAAGAGATGCGTCAGGAGCATTTCGACAACTGGGAACTGACCGACGACCACGGCATGCACATCTTCGGTGTGGCCAAGGACCAGAACGGCAAGGAATACTATATGGTGCAGAATTCGTGGGGAGAGACCGGCGACTACAAGGGCATCTGGTATATGACCAAGACCTACATCGCTGCCAACACGATGGACTTTCTCGTCAACAAGAACGCCATTCCTAAGGATATTCGCAAGAAGCTGGGGCTGTAAGGGCAATAGTGTGGTAAACCTATAAACTCGACTAAAATGCAGTTTAAATGGAATTACGAACCACCTACACCCGAAAGACTGCAAGCGGCTAAGGAACTGGCCGAGAAGATAGGCATGAGTCCTGTCATGGCCAATCTGCTCATCCAGCGAGGCATCAAGACCGAGAGTGCTGCCAAGCGCTTCTTCCGTCCGATGCTGAACGAGCTGATAGATCCGTTCCTGATGAACGATATGGACGTGGCCGTCGATCGCCTGAATGATGCTATGGGCCGCAAGGAGCGCATCATGGTTTGGGGCGATTACGACGTGGACGGATGCACAGCAGTAGCTCTGGTGTATAAGTTCTTACAGCAATTCTATTCCAATGTTGAATACTACATTCCCGATCGCTACGAGGAGGGATATGGTGTGAGCCAAAAGGGAATAGATTATGCAGCTGAGAACGGTGTGAAACTGATTATCGTGCTCGATTGTGGTATCAAGGCAATCGATGAAATAACGTATGCGAAGGAGTTGGGTATCGACTTCATCATATGCGACCATCACGTTCCTGACGACGTGATGCCACCTGCAGTGGCCATCCTCAACCCCAAACGCACGGACTCTACCTACCCGTATCACCACCTGTCGGGATGTGGTGTAGGTTTCAAACTCATGCAGGCTTTTGCCAAGAACAACGGCATTCCCTTCTCGCGATTGATTCCCCTACTCGACTTCTGTGCACTGAGCATAGCAGCCGACATGGTACCTATCGATGGTGAAAACCGTATTCTGGCCTTCCACGGACTGAAGCAACTGAACATTAGTCCGTCGATAGGTCTGAAGGCCATCATCGAGATTTGCGGACTCACAGGTCGTGAACTGACCATGAGTGACATTATGTTCAAGATTGGGCCGCGTATCAACGCCTCGGGACGTATGCAAAACGGTACCGAAACGGTCACCCTGCTGGTAGAAAAAGACCTGAAAAAAGCGTTGATGGAAGCCACACGCATCAATGAGTATAACGACCAACGCCGCGACGTCGACAAACAGATGACGGAGGAGGCCAACGAAATTGTGTCCCGACTGGAAAGCCAGCAACACCAGAAATCCATCGTGCTCTACGACCAGGACTGGAAGAAAGGCGTGGTGGGTATCGTTGCCTCACGACTGACGGAACTCTACTTCCGTCCTACCGTCGTCATGACTATCATCAACGGTGTTGCCTCGGGGTCAGCCCGTTCGGTGGCTGGTTTCGACATCTACGAGGCCATCAAGTCGTGTCGCGATCTGCTCGAAAACTTCGGTGGTCACACCTATGCCGTTGGTCTGACGCTCCGTCAGGAAAATATCCCTGAGTTCCGTCGTCGCTTCCAGGAATATGTCAGCAACCATATCATGCCCGAACAGACGCAACAGACGTTGGATATTGATGCCGAAGTGGACTTTCATCAAGTCAACAAACGCCTGCTCAACGAGCTGAAGAAACTGGCTCCTCATGGACCTGCCAACGAGAAACCACTGTTCCTGACACGCAACGTCTATGACTATGGTACGTCGAAAGTTGTTGGTCGCCATCAAGAGCATATCAAGCTCGAGCTCGTCGATTCCAAGTCGGCAGTTGTCATGAACGGTATCGCTTTCGGACAGTCGGCAGCAGCACGCTATATCAAGTCGAAACGCTCGTTCGACATCGTCTACACCATCGAGGAGAATACCTACAAGCGTGGTGAGGTACAGCTGCAGATAGAGGATATACGTCCCTCGGAGGATGAGTAAGTATCAGGACATCCTCAAGCGCTACTGGGGCTACGACGACTTTCGCGGCATCCAGCGTGATATCATCGAGTCCATCGGTTCCGGCCATGATACGCTGGGACTGATGCCTACAGGTGGTGGAAAATCCATCACCTTTCAGGTACCGGCAATGGCCAAGGAGGGCGTATGCATCGTCATCACTCCCCTCATCGCGCTCATGAAGGACCAGGTACACCACCTGCGCCAGCTCAACATCCAAGCTGCAGCCATCTATAGCGGCATGCAGCACGACGACGTGATGCGCACGCTGGAGAATTGCATCTTGGGAAATACCAAGATTCTCTATGTCTCACCCGAACGTCTGGGCAGCAGTCTCTTTCAGACAAAACTGCGACACATGCAGGTAAGTTTCATCACTGTCGATGAGGCACACTGCATCTCGCAATGGGGCTACGATTTCCGACCGTCCTATCTCGAAATCGCCAACATCCGCAATATCCATCCCGACGTACCCGTGCTGGCACTGACAGCTACCGCCACACCACAGGTCGTCGACGACATCTGCGCAAAGCTAGCGGCTAATGGCCAACAGCCAACAGCCGAATCCGGCAAAACCGGATTCCACGTGTTTCGCATGTCCTTCGAACGCAAGAACCTTGCCTATCTCGTTCACTACGCCCCCGACAAATACGGTGAACTGGTGCGTATGCTCAGCGAGACAACAGGCTCGGCCATCGTCTATGTGCGCAGTCGGCGTCATGCCCGCGAGATTGCTGAACACCTCTCCGACGCAGGACTGTCGGCCACCTTCTATCATGCAGGACTCGACCATGCCGACAAAGACCGTCGACAGCGCGACTGGCAACACGACCGCGTACGTATCATGGTAGCTACCAATGCCTTCGGTATGGGCATCGACAAACCCGATGTCCGTCTGGTCATCCATTACGACAGTCCCGATTCCATCGAGGCCTATTTTCAGGAGGCTGGACGTGCCGGACGCGACGGACAACCCGCCCGTGCTATCCTGCTCTTCAATGGCAGCGACAACGGCAAACTATCGAAGCGTGTCGACGACACCTTCCCCTCGCGCGAGTATATTAAAGAGGTGTACGAACATCTGGCCTACTACTACCAGATTGCCACGGGCGACGGCTATGGTGTCAACCGCGAGTTCAATATTGAGGAGTTTTGTCAGCGTTTCCACCATTTCCCCATCCGCGTCCATTCCGCCCTGCAGATTCTCATGCGCGCAGGCTATATCGACTACGACCAAGATACCGACCACGAAGCCCGCGTGCGCTTTCTGGTCAGTCGCGACGAACTCTACCGCCTCGATCAGGTGACACCCGTCGAGGAACGCGTCATCATTGCCTTGCTGCGCAACTACGGCGGACTCTTTGCCGACTACGGCTACGTCGACGAGAGCGTCATTGCCCAGCAGGCCGGACTCCCCCAACCCGTGGTTTACGACATCCTCAAAGCCCTGTCGCTGCGCCATCTCATCAGCTTTATTCCCCGCAAACAGGTGCCATACATCCGCTACTTGCAGCGTCGCGAAGACAAGGAACACATCCAACTGCCACGCGCCATCTACGAGGACCGTCAGGAACAATACCGCAAGCGCATCGAGGCCATGACGAACTACGCACAGACGACAGACCGCTGTCGCAGTCGCATGCTGCTCGAATATTTTGGCGAAGAGACCACAAAGGATTGCGGTCAGTGCGACGTCTGTCTCAATGAACACGGCCAACTGGTGACTCCCGCCGACCAGCACGATGCCAGCCAGCAGATTCTCGCCTTGCTCTCCGACCGCCAGCGCCACCACGTCACCGAGCTCTACCGCCTGCAATTACCTGTGGAAGTGCTCAATGCAGCCCTCAAAACCCTGATTGAAAACGAAAAAATCCGTCAGGACGACGGATTTATCATGGTTGTCTAACAAGCATTTTGTGCCACTCTGACGGCATCCAACAACGCTTGATGCACGACACCATTCGTGGCCACCACGCTGTCACCTTCCATGAAATAGTCCTCGCCGTCATAGTTGGTGACGCGTCCCCCAGCTTCTTTCACAATGAGTGCACCGGCCATATAGTCCCATTGTCCAATGTACCGTTCAGCGTAGGCATCCAACCGTCCTGCAGCAACATAACATAGTGCAATCGCTGCAGAACCAATCATGCGGATGCTGCCGACGTTGCCATAGAAATGGTCGATAAGTCGCTTGATGACAGGCTTATACGCATCACTGTTATACGGCAGCTGCAAGCAGAGCAGCGCATCATTGATCTTGCTTTTGCCTACGTGCAAGGGCTCACATCTTACATCATCCTTCTTACCTCTTACATCAATCCAGGCGCCTCCACCCTGCCAGGCATAGAAGCACTCATCGCTGACGATTTCATAAACTACGCCAACAACAATCTCCCTACCTTTACAGAGTGCAATGCTGACAGCATAAGGTGCATAGCCATGAATGAAGTTTGTGGTACCATCCAATGGATCAACTACCCACGTGAGCTCTGAAGTCTGGGGGCTGGGGGCTGAACCATCTTCCATCTTCGTCGTCCCTTCTTCTGTGATGAATCCCGCCTCGGGCACTATCTCACGCAGTTTGCTGACGATGAACGTTTCCGAACCCTTGTCCACATACGACACATAGTCGTGGGCGTGCTTGCGCTCTACCTTATCTACCGAAAAACTCGCGCGTTCCTTTCTTATATAAGCACCCGCCTCGCGTGCCACTTGACACACAAGGCGGGTTATAGTCTCAAGATCTTTCATCAATTGTCAATTATATAATTGTCAATTATCAATTATCAATTGTCAATTTAATTAATCTTCCTGATACTCAGGACGCAACTTGCGAACGGTCTCACCAGCGCGCCACATCTCCTGATTGCGCATGGCCTCCAGCTCCTTCTCCAGACCAGCACGATAGTCGGGCTTAGAGTTGGCGTCGATGGTAATCTGAGCCTCGTTACCAGTCTTTACCGAATAGTACAGCCACTCCATGACGGGCTTGATAGCATCGTGGAAACGGGGAGCCCAGTCAAGAGCACCACGCTGAGCGGTAGTCGAGCAGTTGGCATACATCCAGTCCATACCCTTAGCACCGAACAACGGGCCAAGGCTCTGAGTCAGCTCCTCAACGGTCTCGTTGAAGGCCTCAGAAGGGGTATGACCATTCTCACGGAGTACTTCGTACTGTGCCAGCAGCAAGCCCTGGATAGCACCCATCAGCGATCCACGCTCACCAGTCAGGTCAGAGGTAGCCTCGCGCTGGAAAGTCGTCTCAAACAGGTAACCTGCACCGATACCGATACCGAAGGCCAGTGTCTTCTCCTTAGCCTTACCCGTAGCGTCCTGATAAACGGCATACGAGCAGTTCAGTCCGCGACCCTCGCAGAACATCGTGCGCAGAGACGTACCGGAACCCTTAGGAGCCACCATGATGACGTCGATATCCTTGGGAGGAACCACACCCGTGCGGTCGTTCCAGTTGATTGCGAAACCATGAGAATAATACAGCGTCTTGCCAGGCTTCAGATATTTCTTGATAGTGGGCCACTGCTGCATCTGACCAGCGTCAGAGAGCAACATGCAGAGGATAGTACCCTTCTCGGCAGCCTCCTCGATGCTGAACAGCGTCTTGCCAGGCACCCAACCGTCAGCCACCGCCTTGTCGTAGGTTTTACCCTGACGCTGACCGACGATGACGTTGAAACCATTGTCGCGCAGGTTGCAAGCCTGTCCAGGACCCTGAACACCATAACCGATGACGGCGATAACCTCATCCTTCAATACTTCACGTGCTTTCTCCAAAGAGAACTCCTTGCTGGTGACTACAGTCTCCATAACGCCACCAAAATTCATTTCTGCCATATTAGCTTAAAAATTTAAATGTTATACATATCCCTTGCGTACCATGCCAGCCCTAACCCGAGAGCCGTCCTCTTGCAGTCCGCTCGGTGCTTACTCGAAACGCCGACGAGGGGGTTAACTTATAAAATCGGTTGCAAAGATAGTGTAAAATTTCGATTTAGCGAAGAAAATGAGAATAAATTTTCATTTCTGAGCGTGAGAAAGTTACGAATAAGTGAGCATAATACCAAATAATTCAATGCTTTTTCGATGTCATGATGCTCAACACCATATCATCGGTTTTACACATGGCCTCGGCACCAATACTGGTAAGATTATGAATGCTTTTGTCAACATCGTCGTCCACAATTCCTTCATCCTGCGACACGCATTTACCCTCCATAGCGAGCAGTGCTGATAGCAAGGCAGTGCTAACGCCACTTGTAATCTTCAGCGAACACGAGGGCTTTGCTCCGTCGCAGATCATACCCGTCAGGTTGGCAATCATATTCTTCACAGCATAGCAGATACGCTCGTAGTCACCTCCCATCAGGTAGGTAATGCCACAACTGGAGCCAATCGATGCAACCACACAACCACAGAGTGCCGACAACTTACCAAGACTCTGCTTGATATAAATAGCCGTCAAATGACTAAGCATCAGGGCTCTCAGTAGTTCTTCCGCCGTGTTCTCGTTTTCTTTGGCATACACGCATACGGGGTTCGTGGCACAAATGCCCTGATTGCCCGATCCAGAGTTTGACATCACGGGAATCATTGCTCCACCCATACGGGCATCACAAGCCGAAGCCGTTCGTGAGATGATGTGAGAATAGATGCTATTGCCAAAGATTCCCTTGGCCAGCGGACGGTCGATGGTCTTGCCGAGGTTATGGCCGTGATTGCCCTTCAGCGCCTCGCGGGCTGCATTCATGTTGTAGGTTCGCGCCTCCTCAATAAAGCGTATCTCCTCCAAAGGTGCAGTTGTAGCAAAGTCGTACACAAGTCGCAGGTTGAGTGCTATCTCGTCATCTCCATCGCCCGCAGTTGTCCGAGAGTAGCTGGCATCGCCAGAAACAAAATGGGTATGGCTGCCAGCGATGATAGCCTTTTCCTCGCGGCTACCTGCCGATGCAATAATCTCAATGTACAGTTTGTCGCACTCGCCCTCCTTTAATTGGATATCAATTCTGTTCTCCGAAATATATTGTTTGCCCTCTTCGAGCGCCTCGGGAGTAAGATCCTTCAGCACCTCCAATTGGTATTCGCTCTTGCCGATGAGCGCTCCCAGGGCAATAGCGATGGGAAGCCCTATCATACCTGTGCCTGGAATGCCAACACCCATGGCGTTCTTTAAAATATTGGCACTCAGCAGGGCCACAATCTTTTCTGGTCGACAACCTAACTGCTCTTTAGCCTTTGCCGTACACAGTGCCACGGCCATCGGCTCTGTACAACCGATGGCAGGCACTACTTCTTTATGCACTAGTGCAATAATCTGTTCGCGTATCTCCTTGTCTATCATAGTTATCTTTTTATTTTTATTTGCAAAGATACGAAAAAATCGAAGAATTATTGCTACCTTTGCAAAAAAAATAGCGAGTACAGGCTGCATCTCAGCAAAAATCGAGCCTTTTGCGTGCAATTTACAAAGACAGTAAGATGAAAAGAAACGTATTGAACCTGCGCGACCTTGGTGGCATACCTTTACAAGACGGTAAAGGCAAGACTCCTTATGGTCTTTATCTGCGTAGCGGCAAACTCAGTGCACTAACTCCTGAAGAGTGCAAAAAGTTGTGCCAGGAATATCACATTGCCTGCGTCATAGACCTGCGTACACCTATTGAGGCCCAGGAATTCCCTGACCCGCTGCCAGATGGTGTTGAATACAAGCTGATCTCCTTGCTGAAGGATGCAGCCGTCGGCATTACTCACGAAACAGGTTCTGATGCGATGACAATCATCCGCAATCTGAGAAAGAACCCAGGGAAACTGAAGGAAATGGTTCCAGATTTCAAAGCACTATATAAGGACGTCGTTACCGATGAATACTGCCGTAGCCAGTTGGATAAAGCTGTTGATATACTGAGAAAGAATGCTGCAGAGGGCAAATGTACGCTCTTCCACTGTACGGCGGGCAAGGACAGGACAGGCATTGTCAGTATGGCCCTACTGAAATCATATGGTGTCGCCGACGAGAATATCATCAGTGATTACATGCGAACCAACCGCAATGCTTTCTGGCCAACCATCAAGAAATGTCTGGGTGTGCTGATGCTGACCCACAATTGGGAATTGGTCAGAATATGCTACACTTCATTCATGGCACAACGAGAATTAATTGAAACAGCTATCACTTATTCGTACCTTTGCACCCGTTATGGTACAGCAAAAAACAATAGAAGGTAATTATATGGTTAACTACGGACTAAAAGATAAAGTAGCCCTGATTACAGGAGCGAATAACCCACAGGGGATTGGGGCAACAACAGCATTTGCTTTTGCTCGTGAAGGGGCAAAAGTGGTCTTGATATACAAGAGAATCCACAGGCCGTTCGACCAATCGAAGACTGACAAGAACGGCGCGGACAGGTATTTCGAGGCAAACTCAGGCAATGCTGATCGAGTAGAGAGCAGGCTAAAGGAAATGAATGCCGACTATATGATTTTGGAGAGTGACATTTCCAATGAAGATACCGTAAAGGAAATCTATTCGAAAGTCCTTGAACGATTTGGAAAGGTCGATATTCTGGTCAACAATGCGGCTGATGGCGACATGGACGGTATCGACACCATAGAGAAAATTACGCAGGAGGTTATTGATGACACGTTTGCGGTCAATGTCCGTGGAAGCATCCTGATGACAAGGGAGATGATTACCCATCGCGGTGATTATGGACGCATCATCAATATTTCAACCGATGCATCACAGGTCTTTGCCGGGCAGATAGCCTACGGAGCGAGCAAGGCCACACTTGAAGCACTTACCCGCAGCATAGCCTTGGAGGTGGCAAAGTACGGCATTACCGTCAATTGTGT
>CADCDY010000029.1 GCA_902800245.1 uncultured Prevotellaceae bacterium | reverse complement strand
CTTGTGGCGATTTTCACCTCTTTGAGCCTCTTTTTCTGCGTAGCCTATTTTTCTTTCAGTTCTATTTCATTTTTTGAGGGTGGTTGCGGATTTGAGGATTAGAATTATTGCTGTCCGGTAAAACTCAAAACAGCATAAATTATCTGCCCGGAGCCCAGTAAATATGGGCTTCGGGTTACATTTCTCCAAAAGTAAGCCCCCCTAATCAAAAAGCGTTGGCAGTGGCGGCCCTTTCTGAGCCTCTCTGGCAAGAATATTGTTCCACGTTTTATCAGGATTCTCCATAAAACTGATGAAGTCTATGTAGTACATGAGCGTCAGACGTATCATTGTCACAACTTGAGAAAATGCGCAGTTGCGTTTTATGTTCCGCGAGAGTACAGTAATGAGCAGATTGGCAATGAGTACCACCCATGTCTGTATCTGTATGGCATTGATACTATCTCCATAGAAGAAATGAAGCGGGAAGTTCTGTTTCAGCTGTTTGTAAAGTGACTCAATGGCCCAGCGAAGCCGGTAAATCTCTGAAATATCCTCTACCGGGAAGTCAAAGCTGTTCGTCAGCAACACCACAGGCTTCTTCTTTTCTTCGAAAATCTCGACCCTGCGTGCATAGTGCGTCAGTTCTCCACGGGTAAAGAGCACTTTCTGGTCAATATGAGTAACAAGTCCCTTAGGATTCACATACGTCACAGACTCAAGCACCTCGTATTTGAGGTTTTTCTTCATTTTCGTGACATAACAAACACCTTCTTCCGTAAGTCGCTGAAATTGTGCGATGTCTATATACGCCCTGTCAATGGCGAGATTGGATCCTTTTGGCAGATGTTCCTCTTTGAGCAGATAATGGTCGTGCTTTGCAGCCGATGTAAGCTGTACAACCATAGGCACACCTACATGATACTTCATTACGGTGTGCACTTTCATCCCTCCTTTCTTCTTGCCGGACTTCGGATGACGACCTACACCTTTGAGAATGTTGTCAAAGAGGGTTATGGTAGTGGAGTCCATCATGTATAACAGCTTTTCCCAGTCCTTCGGCTCATGCGTCTGACCCTTATAGCTCTTAGGAGGGCGGCTGTCCGCTAAAAACTTTGCATATTTCTCCAGCAGATACGCATAAACCGTCGCAAAGAACTCCTGAGGGCGACGTATATTGGCCTCTGCAAGTGTGCTGCGGCGCACAAGATAGTCCAAACCTAGATGCTGGAGCTTGTTGGCTTCTGCCTTCATGCCAATCTCCAGCTCTCGCAGAGAATCAAAGTGTTTCAATATGCCGAAAAGCATAACAACGAGATGCTGGTAGCCGTCGAAACGCTTCACATAAGCCTCGCTTCCCGCTGTTTCACGACTAATTTGCAGGATTTTCTCACGATCAAGCAACTTTAACACCTGACTATACACCGGCTGTCCGGTAAAATGACTATCTTTGCTTATGGTTATGATTTGGTTTTATGGTGAAAGCAAAGATAACCAAAAGGGCTGATACTTCATGTGAGTACCAGCCCTAAATTTATCAAATCATAAAAGTTTTACCGGACAGCAATAGATTAGAATAATGGAAAAAAGAAAAAAGGTGAAAAGTGGATGTTCTATTATCTCACTTTTCACCTCTGGTAGTGTATCATTTCCGCTGTCAGCAGCAGTCATAGGTTCATTTCTGCATCTTCTGCTTTCGATAGTCTGAAGGCGGCATACCATATTCCTTCTGGAAGCATCGGGTGAAGTTAGAGCCAGTTGAGAATCCCACCAACATAGCCACCTCAGTCACAGGCTTAGTTGTGGAGCGCAACAGCTGTGCTGCACGCTTCAGTCTGAAATTGCGTATGAACTCGCCCGGTGTAAGTCCTGTCAGCGACTTGATTTTACGGTATGCAGTGATGTACGACATGCACAGGTCGGAACTCAGTTGTTCCAGTCCATACTCGCTTTTGTCGATATTCTTGTCGAGCAATTCGATAATTTTATTTACAAACTGGCTTTCGAGGTCAGACGCGAACAAGGTGTTCACATCCGGGTTCTCCAGTTTCTGAAGCAGTTCCTGCCTATGCTCTCGCTGCATGGTCTCCACCTTCCGAATTCTTCCTTTGAGAATTTCCATTTCGAATGGCTTCGTAATGTAAAAGTCAGCCCCCGACTGATAGCCCTGCAGTTCGCTCTCCTGACCGGCCCTGGCTGTGAGCAGCAGCACACAAATGTGAGAAGTCTTCTCATTGCTTTTCAGTTTCCGGCACATCTCGAAGCCATCCATCATCGGCATCATCACGTCGCTCACCACCATATCCACCTGTTCAGCCTCTGCTATATCCAGTCCATCTTGACCGTTCATAGCCTGCAGAACATTGAACTCGGACGACAGTTCGTCGACCACAAATTGACGGAACTCGTCGTTGTCATCCACCACGAGTACACAGAAGCGGTTGTTTTCCTTCTCCTCCTTCTTCTCACTCTTCCGACTCGCATTCTTGAATTCAGCATTTTGCACTTGGGCTTTTTCCACACTATGTACATCCTTGTTCTTACAAGGCAACATCACCGTAAAGACAGCCCCATTGCCGATTTCGCTGTCCACCTTCACCTCGCCTCCATGTAGCGCAACCATCTCACTCACCATATTCAGCCCGATGCCGCTGCCATTCGTGCCATCATTTAACTCAGACCCCACCTGATAGTATCGGTCGAAAATGTGCTTCTGGTCCTCCTTCGAGATGCCGATTCCCGTGTCAGCCACTTCAATCATCACCATTCCGTTCGCCAGTTTCTTCACTTTCACAGCCACATCGCCTCCTGCAGGAGTAAACTTGTGAGCATTACTCAGCAGGTTAAATAAAATATGGTGTACAATATTCTTGTCGAAATAGAAATTTAGCGGAGAAGGATTAGGTGTAAAATGCAGTGTCACCCCCTTCTTCTCATAGATAGGTCGGAAAGACTCACATGCCTGCGAAGCAAATTCATTCAGTTCTCCATAACGCAGGTTCAGTTTCATCTCGCCCATTTCCAGTTTACGGAACGAAAGCAAGTTGTTAATCATTTCCAGCAACTCCTTTGCATGGTTCAGTATTGCCTCCAGTTTCTGTTTCAGTTGCGATTCTTCAAGAGCATTAACGATGCTGTTGAGCGGTGTGATGATAAGGGTAAGCGGCGTACGCAGCTCGTGACTCATGTTGGTGAAGAAGCGGAACTTCATGTCGGTCAGGCGCTGTTCCATCTCCTCAATGTTTTTTCGTTTCTGTCTCGTCAGGTAGTAGCGGACAGCCAGCACCAGCAATGCTGCTCCTGACAGTATATACAACATTATTGCCCACCATGTTTCCCACCATTCAGGTTCTTTCTCGATAGTCAGCACCACATCTCCCTGACTCCATTGCCCCTGTTTGTTCGTAACTTTTACCTCAAGGTCAAATTTACCCTTACTCAGGTTCGTGAGGTGCAGGACATTCAGGCCAGTAGGCAAATACAGCCATTCTCCCTTTCCCTTGCCCAGCATTCGGTAGGCAAACGTTACCTTGTCGGCATTCAGATGGTCGAACGAGCTCAGATACAGCAGCAGGTGTTCCGTCTTGGCCGGCACCACCAGGTGCTTCTTCCCATAGCCCAGAAAGATACTTGTACTGTCCATGTGCACTTCAGTCACAACGGCATGCGCTTCCTCCGACTCCTGTTCCAAGGCATTCGACGAGAAGACCGTATATATTCCTCCCGAGCCGCAGAAACTAACCTCCTTGCCCTTTGCCTTCAGGTCTTGAAAATAGTCGGCTTTGATATTTGAGTCGCTGATATTAAACACCCTAAAAGTTTTGTTTTTAGGATTATATTCCTTCACATAGAGGTAGGTCAGCGCCCACACGTGACCGTTGGCATCCACCTGCAGGCGTTTCACTACACCACCCATCCTGTCGCGCGTCACCCAGTTCTCTTTCAGTGTATGTGCCAGGAAGTCGTACGTTGCCACTTTACCTTCAGTCGACGACACCCATATGCTCATGCCATTGGTGGCTATCTTGTCGTAAGGAACATCTTTCTCCAGCGTTTCCACCTGACCGTTGTCCGCCACTCGGGCAAACCCACAGTCAGTTCCCAGCAGATAAATGGCACCGTTATCCATCTGTATCAATCCATATACATGTCCCGTTCTGGTGGCCAGGCTGTGTGGCTGCTTCCCAGTCGAATCCACCTTGACAATGCCATCATCTAAGCCCAGTATCAGGTCGCCCTTGCTTGTCTCATACATGCAGTGGATGTAGCTCTCGATTTCTAATGTACGCTCCATCCTTATATCATTACCTTCCATCCAGGCTCTCCACAGGTTTCTTCCGTCTGCAATCCAAACGCCCTTCCCTTTGGCACTTCTCCCTAACATTTCAAAGGAGTAGAGCCATTTGTGTGGCTGGTCTAACTGCGCCGACTTCAACAGTCCGTCGGAAATACGGTAATACATCAGTCCCACACGACCCTGCATCAGCCAGTAGCCCTCATCGTCCTTCACTACAGCATCGGCAATGAGCGGAAAGTTGGTCTTGGCAGTCATCTGCTCAATGGAATGACGCTCCACCTTTTCTTCCTTCGGCATGATAATAAACGGATTGGGGGTGAAAGATGGAACCCACACATTGCCCAGCTTGTCAAGCGATGGCCTTTCCAGTAGTATGATACTGCGTTGGGGCAAAAATTTTGACGTGTCAAACCTACGCAGACTCTTGCCGTTGTCGGTTATCTCATAGCAGTAGAGATTGTCAAGTGCCGAAACCCACAGTTTGTTGTCTGACAGAGAGATGCCAAACACAAAGCCTCGTCCCGAATCATTCAATCCCTGCCCTCCGTTTCCGGGTATCGGCAGTGTGGCAGGCTGCTGTGTAATTTTGCCTTGGGTGGGATGGCTGTTTTTAGGAATTTCATAGCGAACAATCCCTCCATAGCGCGTGCCAATCCAGAAGCATTCATGTTGCTTGTCTTCCTCCATCTTTATCGGTGAGTATTCCAAATCCCAGTTGCACGCTTCAAAAGAATCTTTTCGCCGGTCATAAAAGCGCATCCCTCCTTCATTCATTGTCAGCCACAGCCTGCCTTTGCTGTCGCAATAGAGAGAAAGTTCTTTCGGCATTGTCCCGTTCATAGTGATGTCGTAGGTACGAATCAGATGCCGCTCGCGGCTCAAGTGGTAAACCACATTGCCAGCCGTCAGCCAATAAGAGTCATCGAGACTGTCCACCGCCAGCGAATTTATGTTCTTGTTTGTTGTGACCACCGAGTCCAGCCTTTCCATGCGATAGGTGTGCTTGTCGAACAGCCACGCTCCCGATGGTGTGCTGAAAAGAATCTCATGATGGCGAGTGAGGCACATCTGATTGATATATAGGTCTATCCTGTTGAAATTGCTAAACTTGTCACCAACAAACGTGTTAATCTGATAGCCGTCGTCGCGCACCAAACCGCATTCAGTCGTTCCATACCAGATGTAGCCTTCTTCGTCCTGCAGGATAGTCCTCACCACAGGTCCTGGCAGACGGCTCAAATTGGGAAATGTGCGCATATTCTGAGCCACAACAGCCCCGTTCAGCATCAGCAGCAACCATAGCAGATGTGTTATTTTCAAAATGTTTATTCTTTTCATACAGCTTTTTCTATTTGATTGTTTATTAATTTACGCGGATTCAAATTGCAAGTGCAAATATACGAAATCTTTTCATAAAAGCACTCTCTTGGTGTTGAGAAATTGAGTTTTTCCCTTGGTCTTTGTTTATTTTATACATAATCTTAGTGATTTGTTGATGAACTGATGTTCGAAAGGAAGTATTCTTGGGTATGTATTGCCTGATGAGCCCATTTACATTCTCAATGTCACCCTTCTGCCATGATGAGTACGGATCGGCAAAATAGACCATTGTTTTCAAGTTTGTCTCCGTCCCGGCAAAATGGATCAAGACATCACGAAGGCATGTGTTGAACATTTATACTGGCAACCATGCTTACGGCAGGTTGTTCCAGGCAGGATTTAGCTAAAGCCTGCCCTTTCTGATTAAAATAGCGTATTACCTCAAGTCGCTTTGTGGGGTAAGGGTTATTTTGTATAGACTTTCATTAATTTGACCATTTCTTTCAAAACGATGAAAATAAAAGAGTTTGATAATATTAGACAACACATTCGCATATTTAAATTATAACTTTGCAACGTTCTTTAGAAGAACATCGGTGATGTCAGAACACTCGGAATTGAATAACACATTTATTTTAGGGGTGTTCTATAAATTAGCTTGAGGCGACTTTGAGGCTATCATGCAGAAGAAGTCTCTTATGAATGAAGGAACGATGCGGGCATCCACCAAAAACATATACCATTCTGGCATAACCCTAATGTACGATATGGAATAAATATAAAATCAAATAATTGTTTAACTATACTTAAAATTATAAATGAACATGAAAAAGTCTTTTCTTTCTGCATTGATGCTTATCCTCGCGATAGGAGCCAATGCACAAAATCCTGCCGAATGGGAAAAGGGGCAGGAAGTTACAGAGAATCTTCTCTGGACAGACTACAGGTGTGACAACAACGAAAACGGAGGTTGGCAGACCAAAGGTGACAATGTGGACCTATGGACAAGTCCATGCTTCGAACTTTATGCAAACAATGGCAATAACGAGGCGGGCGCAGAGGTGTATCAGCTTTTCTACCTGCCAGCAGGTGCCTATGAATTCCATGTAAATGGCTTCTACCGCCACATGGGAAGTGGTCTGGGCACAATTGAAGAAGCTGCAGCAGGCAACATCGTGAAAGGTGCTGTAGTCTTTTGCGAGACCGATCTCACCGAAACAGGCGAGAAGAGTGCCAATTCCATTGAGTTCACAAAGCAGATGGCCGACATTATCAGCTCACTTACAGACACACGTCTTTGGGAACGCACTCAAGAGGGGTGGGACGATGGCGATGGCGAATACATTGACGCCGAAGGCAATTATAATTACTTTCCACAGTGTCAGAACGGATGCGTTCCACGTTTCTTCGACTACGACCTCTGCAAGAACGTGCTGACAGTAATTCAGAAGGAAGATGGCTACGTACGTCTTGGTGTACGCAAATTGGTCACCAATGCTAACAACACCATCTACTTTGCCAATTTCCGTGCCTTCTATCTCGACGAGCCATCAGCCCGTGCCGAACTCATCCTGGCTCGCGATGAATATAATGAAAAAAGTGCATCCGCATATAAGTTCGCAGATAAGATTGCAGAAAAGATGGGCTACGGTTCTCTATATGTTGTCTATCAGGACGCCCTTATGGAGTTAGATAGCGAATACGGGTCTTCTACATCAGTTGAGAAATATAATGAAGGAACAAATAAAATTGGACAGCTGATCGAGAATTTTGAAAATTATATGAACGATGCAAAAAAACTGGAACTACTCGTAAAGCTTACTGCTAGTGTTTCGCAAAGCACTAACTATCCTGGACTGGCTGCCTTCAAGCAAGCCATCACTGATGCCAAGAACATTCTTGCTGACAATGAAATGAAATATGTGAAATTTGGCGACGAATATGGCAAATCCTGCAACACACTCCAGCAGGCACGCGTTGACTATGCCATGAGTCAGGAAAAACTGGCTGATGGTAGCTGGGACTTCACTTCTCTAGTAGCCTACCCATTCTTTGTTGACATTGAATGCAATCCTACATGGAGTACAGAAGAGGGTATATGGAAATTCCCAGAGACTGTGACTCGCGACAATGTGAAAATCAACGCCAACGAATACTGGTATGACACCGACGTATCCGGATGGCGTCACTACGCCCTTGAAGAGCATGCCAATATGTATTGCGCCGACCACTGGACTCAAAATTGGGGTGCAACTGCTCTGACACAAGAAGTGAGTGGACTGCCTGACGGATACTATAGCATTGCAGGTATGGGTATGGGCGGCGCAGGCAACCTGATCGAGAAAATGTGGATTGAAATATCTTCAGGCGACCAGACAATAGCCTCTGCACATGGCACATGGAAAGCCGGATTCTGGGAAGGCGGTTCTGTTTACGACTGGACAACATTTACAACTGATATCATCAAGATTACTGACGGCAAGGCTCGTCTATCATTCTGCGACGACGGCGACAACCACCTGGCATTCACGGGTATGCAGCTCTTCTACTATGGTCCTAACCCCAATTTCTCGCTCAAACTTCAACCTCTGATCAACGCTGTTCGCGAACAGGCTGGACTTCTTTTCCTGCAAGGCGATATAGCTGCTGTTGAAGCTATCCTCGCGCAAATCCCTGCAGAAATCACTACAGAGGAAGAGTACTTCAATGTTAAGGAACTGATTAATGAAGCACAAGAATATACTAACATAGCGTCAGAATATGTGGCAAGCCACGACCTGACAGCACTATTTGCTGAACTCGCCGACAAGTATGTAGAAAATGAACAGGTCAATGCAGCCATCGAGGTGGCACAAAACAAATCGTTCGACATCTACGACAATCCTAATGCAACATACAAGGACATCCAGGCTATGTATGCCGACTACGAGGCTTATGTACAATACTTCGAAGTTGTGAAAAACTATCAGACTACAGGCGCTTCCGACAATCTGAACAGCAAGATGAACGAGCAGATGACTGCCCTCGGTCAGGAAGATGGTTACTCAAACGCTGAACAGCTGGCCAACTACGAGCGCGCTCTTGCTGCTATCTTTAACAAGGAAATCTTCGAAAAACTTGACATCGCTCATGCATCGGAAGAAAACCCTGTAGATTTAACCTTCCTCATCAAAAACGCAAGCTTCGACGAAGGCGGCAAATACTGGATTGGCAATGCAGACATGGATGCTACTGTTGGTGCTTCACAGGCCTACAACAACAGTTTCGACGTAAAGCAGACTCTCTATTCAGTACCTGCAGGAACTTACATGATTCGCATGCAGGGACTCTACCGAGATGGCTCTATCAAGGACGCTATCGACCACATGTGGACTGGCGAGGGCTACACTCCTAACTTCAAGTTATATGCCAACAATGCTGAGGCCGACGTGGTAAGCATTGCCAACGACAACGCCATGTTCACCGAACGTAGCTTCACCGAATACACCTTCGAGGGCAAAGACTTTGAAACAGATGAGCCTATAACCCTCAAAGCATGGGTAGAAGATACAGAAGAAGAGATTGATGGTGTCATCACACCTGTAACAAAGTACTGGCGCCAAGGATTCGAGAGCGATGGCCTGCCAACCAATCTTGACGACTCAGAGAACGGATGGTTATACGACGAAGCCTTCAATGTTGGCATCGAGACCATCTACTATCCTAATTCCACTCGTGGTGCTGCCAACCGCTTCGCCAACGACGAGGGTGCTTACGAGAACATGCTAAAGGTGTCAATCGAAAAAGACGGCGACCTGACCATCGGAGCGCGCAAACTCACAACAATCGAGGGTGACTGGTGTGCATTCGACAACTTCCGCCTCTACTACATCGGTGCTTATGACCCAACTGTTGACATCAATGATGTGACTGAAACTGCACAGAACAAGGTTGCAGGCATCTATGGACTCGACGGTATCAAGCGACAGGCTCTCAAGCAGGGTATCAACATCGTCATTTCTGCAAACGGAAAGGCAAAGAAAGTTTATATAAAGTAAAACTTTCAGCTGGGTAGATGAAATAGTGACTTATATTACAAACTATCCTAAAATTGAGGGAGGTGACGAACAAGTACACAAAACGTACAGTTCGTCACCTCTATTACGTGTCGCCAATTGTCAGATTCTACTACGACAAGACAGGGCATTGACAACCAAGAAGCAGGCATCACTTCCAGTATCACAATGGCCGTTTCTATGCTCTCTTCTGCGCCAATGAATCAGGCGATATGGGACGCACCTAAATCTATTCGGCTCCTCAGGCTGCTGATCCATGGACACTCGTGAGCCGCCTGTCCCACTTTCACGACTCTTCCTTGCTCTTCGATGACGACGAACGCGTCTACGTATTTTACGGCACAGGAGAGCAGGTGGAACTGACATCCGACCTGCAAGGAGTTGTGGAGGGTTCTCACCGACAAATGTTTAAGCGCGAGGCCGACGAGACGGGAATTCTGGAGGGTTCTCGCCTGGTGAAGCATCAAGGACGCTACTATCTGCTAATGATTTCCCATGTTTATGAACTGGGGCGTCATCGCCGGGAGGTTTGCTATAGGGCAGACATTCTGGCTGGACCCTGGGAACAGAAAATAATTCTATATTGATTTCTATTATACATTCTCTTTCATCCACTTTTCCTTTCCTTTCAAAATACATTTAGGATAAGTAAAAGAGGATGTATATGTTTGGCTATGAGGATATTTTGGATTAACTTTGCAACCCGAAAAACAATTCCTAACAAACAATTATATCGTATGAAGAAAAACATTTACGTAATCGTGCTGGTTTACTTTTGGATGGCATTCGTCAATGCAAGCCATGCCCTCACAAAGGTAACAGTAAGCGCGGAAAAAGAACAAAAAGTGACAGGCTTCGGCGCTGCTGCCCTTTGGCACCTGATGGCACCAATGGCTGATGCCAACATCATCAACTATCTTTATGGTGAAGATTCACCAGTGGGTCTCAACATCATGAGAATGGAAATCGCACCTGTATCGAAGGCGGGAGCCTGGGACCAATGGACTTACAACTCGTGGGACAAGTATCTGCCCGCAGTCAAGGCAGCCAAGGCAAAAGGCGCAATAGTTTTTGCGACACCCTGGAGCCCCCCAGGCGAAATGAAGACTAACGGCTCTGCATCAGGAGGCTTAGAAAGCGAAGTGAAGGGAAAGCTAAAGACCGACTGCTACTCGAAACTTTTCCCTTGGATGAACGGATTCCTTCTATACATGGCACAGAACAATGCACCGGTCGACATCGTGTCCATTCAGAACGAACCCGACTGGTGGGTAGATTACAGCGGATGCCTCTACTCACCACAGGAAATGCGCGACTTGGTCGCAAACTATGGCAATAGACTAAAGAAAAATCTCTTCAACGTTAGGCTGATGGGCAGCGAAAGCCTGAACCACAACCCTGATTATACTAAGGCACTGCTGGAAGACCCTGCCTCAGAGCAATATATCGACATCATCGGCGGTCATATCTATGGCAACCGTCCGCTCTACAACATGAAGAAAACTGCAGAGATTGCTGCCAAATACGGCAAGGAAACATGGATGACAGAGCACTATATTGAAGGAGGCGACGGCACCTGGAACGATGAGCTACTCTTTGCCCAGGAAGTGAATGAGTCGATGTTGGCTGGCGCCAATGCCTACGTAAGCTGGTACATGATAGGCGTAGGCTCCTTCTGTGGCGATGGTAGAGAACTGGATCTGTATCCCAACAACACATGGGGAAACCCATTCATGCCACGCTGCATGGCCATGGCACACTTCTCCAAGCACTTGGTGGGTGCAACCCGACTGAAAACCACTCCAGAGATTCCAGCTGAAGGACAAGACTTTGAATACAGCGCCTATGTGAAGGGCGATTCGCTCATCGTTGTAATGGTGAACCTCAGTGCAACCAGCAACACTGCCAAACTTGAACTTCCATGGGATGTAAAAAGCGGCAAGTCTTTCCAAAGCACAAGCTCAAAACTCTATGAAGAAAAAGAGATAAGCATCACTGCTCCCAAGAACAACTTCAACATTATTCTGCCAAGCAAAAGCATCACCACCTATATCTATAGGTTTGACAGCGAAGCAACAGGAATCAATGAAATGAAAACAACATCCGAAGGACGATGGGCTTCTGACAATTACTACTATACTTTGGATGGAATGCGCCATGAACATCCTGTAAAGGGCATCAACATCCATCGCGGAAAGAAGATAATGTATTAAACCCACACTATAATTGATTTCTACCTAAATACATATACGCATAGAAATCAATAGAGTCATTCGTC
Organism: uncultured Prevotellaceae bacterium; assembly: GCA_902800245.1. GTDB lineage: Bacteria > Bacteroidota > Bacteroidia > Bacteroidales > Bacteroidaceae > Prevotella. The sequence continues at coordinate 7,821 of CADCDY010000029.1, read as the reverse complement.
AACATAAATAAAAACTCTATATAAGGCAGAAGATATGAAAAAGACTATATTGTTAGGTGTTTGTGCACTGGGAAGTGTCTTGCAGATTATGGCTCAGACAGAACCTGCCACACCTTTAAAACCTGTGTCGAACGGAAACCCATTGTGTCCGTACCTCTTCACAGCCGACCCAACAGCAGTGGAATATGAGGGCCGACTCTACGTGTATGGAACAAACGACACAGAGGAGTATCTGAAACCTGGCAGAAAACCTGGCGACGGTAACACATACGGCGCGATTGGCACCCTGACAGTGCTGTCGAGCGACGACTTAGTCAACTGGACCTACCACGGACAGATTCCTGCCAAAGCCTTAAGCGGCTCGTGGTGTGGCAACTCGTGGGCTCCATCTATAGTGAGCCGAGTGGAAAGCGATGGGTTGACTCACTTCTACCTCTATTTCTCCAACAATGGCGCTGGCGTGGGAGTGCTAACATCGACCTCGCCTGTGGGACCCTGGATCAGTCCGACGAAGAAGGCGCTGATTGACCACAGCACCCCTGGAGTTGCCAACTGCTCTGCCCCGATGGATCCAGGCGCAGTGATTGACGACAACGGAACAGGATGGCTGGCTTTTGGCGGTGGCGGCAACAACAGCACCGGCACAAATGCACTGCCAGGCAATGCGTGTATCATCAAACTGAAGAACAACCTGGTTGAGGTGGACGGCAGTGCTTCGGAAATCAAGGCACCTTATCATTTCGAGGCAAACGAACTAAACTATATGAACGGTAAGTGGGTTTTCACCTATTGCAGCACATGGGCTGAACGCGACGACTGGGCAAGCCTCAAGACAGGCAAGAAGGCATCGGGAGTATGCAGCATGGACTATATGATAAGCAGCGACCCTCTCAACACCGACTCATGGCAGTATGCGGGTGAGTATTTTGCCAATCCAGGTTATGTGGAGGGAGCATCGTATTACAACAACCACACCCATCTGCACAAGTATAAGGACAACTACTATGTGCTCTACCACACAACGTGGCTGGAGGGCGCTAAAGACGGACAAGCAAGGACTTTCCGCAGTATGTCCATCAACAAGGCAAGAGTGGCAGATCGCCTGCAATACATAGCACCTGTCACTGCTGATAATAAAGGTGTGGAACAACTGAAGGCAATGAACCCATACGAAACACAGCAGGCTGAAACCACAGCAACAGGCGCAGGACTGGAATATGTGAATTTCTTCAACGCAAGTAACGATGCCAGCAACCTGTCGCACGAGAATCTGGTCATTGGCAATATACCTGCTGGTGCATGGACAATGGTACGCGGAGTGGACTTTGGCGAAAACGGAGCCAAGTCACTGATAGCCAAATTGAAGGGACGCGGACGTCTGGAAATAAGACTGGACGACATCTCATCGAATACAGTGGCAGAACTTTCCTTCTCATCTCCAGGATGGAAAGAGGTGGAAGAAGCCGTGTCGCCCGACGTGTTCAAGGGCAAGCACGATGTGTATTTCTACTTCCCCGAAACAAGAATCGCTCAATTTGACGAATGGTGTTTCACCGAGAACTTAGCGAACGGAATTGAAGCAATACAGATAGATAAAAAAGTAGGAAAGGTAGCGGCACACAATCTGAATGGCCAGCATGTCTCTGCAACCCAAAACAGAGGACTGACAATCATCCGCATGCCAAACGGCCAGGTAAAGAAAGTGCACCTAAAATAAGGGGTGTTCTCTCACAGATTGAAATATCACAATAGTAATAACATTAATCATTTTTTATTTAACCAATGAAGAAACATTTTTTCATGGCTGTAATTGCCATTTTTTCTTCGTCAAGCTTGATGGCGCAGAAAATTGAATTCTATACCCCTGGTATAGTGAGAGTTACAAGAGACAATGGAGAGGATGCTTCTAAGAAAGTATCTCTTGTAGTCACTGCTACTCCTGAAAAAGTTGCAGTAGTAAAGAAATCAGAGGATGGTAAAACTGTATATACTACAGACCAGCTCACAGTCACAGTGGGAAACGGTAAGGTGTCTTTTGCCGACTCAAAAGGTAATCTCCTGATGACCGAAGGCGAATATGCTTTCACACCTCGCCATACTGGCCCTGACCGTGATTCTTATAAGGTAAAGCAAACATTCTCGGTAGAACCTGACGAGGCTATATACGGTATCGGTATGCTTCAAAACGGCAAACTGAATCAGCGCGGCGAGCAACGTCGTATGGAACAGGCTAATACCGAGGACTATGCCCACTTCTATCAGAGTATCAAAGGTTACGGCGTATACTGGGATAATTATTCTCCAACGTTCATATCGGTACCCGAAAAAGGCAAGGCCGATGAACTTGTTCTCGAATCGGAAGTCGGTGATATCATAGACTACTATTTCATCTACGGCGGCGACGCCGACGGAGTAATAGCCGGTATGCGTCATCTTTCTGGTAAAGTGCCTATGGCTCCCCTTTGGACCTATGGTTTTCATCAGAGCCGCGAACGCTATGAAACACAATCTGAATTACTTGAGGTTGTGGATAAATATCGCGACCTGAAAATCCCCTATGATGGTATTGTACAGGACTGGGAATACTGGGGCAATCCTTTCCTTTGGAATGCAATGGAATTCCTTGCAGAAGGTTTTCCCGAACCTCAGAAGATGATCGATCATGTACATGGTCAGAATGCTCATATAAGCGTATCTGTATGGCAGTCTTTTGGCATAGGTACAAAACCTTATCGCGAACTGGCTCGCAAAGGTCACCTGCTTGATTTTGAGACATTCCCTCCCAGTGGTCTCTCAGGCTGGCCTCCTCGCGATGATTATCCCAGCGGTTCAAGAGTCTATGACGCGTATAGCGCTGAAGCCCGTGACATATATTGGAAAAATCTCTCACGTCTCCACCGTATGGGTGTTGATTGCTGGTGGATGGACTCTACCGACCCCGATTTCTATAACGAAAACGACCGCGACCTTGATGTGCCAACGGCGCTCGGATCACTGCGATCGGTGCGCAATGCATATCCTCTTATGACTGTAGAGGGCGTGTACAACCATCAGCGCGATGTCGACAGCACCAAGCGCGCATTTATCTTTACGCGTTCCTATTTTGCAGGTCAGCAGCGCACAGGTGCCAATACATGGAGTGGTGACGTAGCTTCGACATGGGATGCAATGCGTAAGCAGATACCTGTGTGCCTGAACTTTACCCTGACAGCTAATCCAAATGTTCATTCAGACATAAGTGGTTTTCTTGCCCACGACTACAATACAAATGGTTGGGCTTCAGCAAAAGACAATCCTCAGTTCCGAGAACTATATGTAAGATGGATGCAACTTGGCACATTCATGACAATGATGCGAAGCCATGGTACAGGAGCTCCCCGTGAAATATATCTCTATGGAAAAAAGGGAGAACCTGTTTATGACGCCCTTGTAGATGCTGTAAAACTACGCTATCGTTTCCTACCGTATATATATAGCCACGCCTGGCAAGTGTCAAAAAATGATGATTCGTTCATGAGAGCTCTCTTCATGGACTTTAAAAACGATAAAAACACATGGGATATAAACGATGAATTTATGTTTGGCCGCAATGTGCTAGTTTGTCCTATAGGCAGAGCGCTCTTTACTCCTGAAGAGATAGACAAATCCGGGAAATTTGCAGAAGTTGACTGGAATGCCACCAAGACCTATGATGTATATCTTCCCGAAGGAATACGCTGGTATGATTTCTGGACAGGAGATCTGTTAGACGGCGGGCAGACTATTGCTGCCGATGCACCTATTTCAAGATGTCCGTTATATGTTAAGGAGGGTAGCATTCTCCCATTAGGTCCTGACGTACAGTATGCCAATGAAAACAAATACGATAATATTGACATAGTCGTATATCCCGGAAAAGATGCTTCATTCCTGCTTTATGAGGACGAGGGTGACAATTATAATTACGAAAAGGGAAAATATTCTACTATTCCCTTGAAATGGGATGATAAAGCCAAGAGGCTTACAATAGGCAAACGCAGTGGATCTTTTGACGGCATGCCTCTCTCTCGCAAGTTTAATGTAAAGATTGTCGGTGATGATAAAGTCAGAGAGATACGCTACAACGGAAAACAGATTTCAGTGAAATAAGCCTCTGACTTCATTTAATCTTTAAAAGGGGGATAAGCTTATCCCCCTTTATGTTAAGGTGGGTTCTATAAATTCCCACCGTCAAAATGGTTATTAATTGTGGTTGGACGTTTTGTTATCTTCTGGATTCTTTTCGGTTCAAATCGTAAGTTGACTCGGTCACGTAGCTTGCTACGCTCCCTCTTCACCTTGCGATTGGACCTCGAAAATAATTCCAAAACCTAACAAAGCGAATTTATAGAAGCCACCTTAAAGCTAAATTTATGAATACATTAAGATATATTTTTTTATTTTGTGTGGTTATGCTTACACCGGCATTTGTAATCAATGCCAGAACAAACATTACTGCAATAAACTCTACGCAAAGAAAACAACTGATTGACGATGCGTGGCAATTCACCCTTGTACAAAACGATAAAGGAGAGCAGGTGCCAACCAGTTTCCAGATGGTTGATCTACCTCATGACTGGAGTATATTGAATGACTTTACCGAAGGCGCTGCCATGGGTAATGACGGCGGGTACCTTCCTGCAGGTAAAGGTTTGTATAAGAAAACATTGGTAGCAACATACGATGATATAGCCAAAGGTAGACATCTGCTGTATCTTGAGGGAGCGTATATGGATGCCCATGTCTTTGTAAACGATTCATTAGTAGGCCATAGACCGTATGGATATTCATCTGTGTTATATGACCTTTCCTCATATCTCAAACCGGGCAAGAATGAGCTGTCGATTTCTGTAGACAATTCACAACAAAGAAACGCACGATGGTACACAGGTTCGGGAATATATCGTCATGTGTGGCTGTTGAATCTGCCAAACACGCATGTAAAGCCATGGTCGGTTTATATCACCACGCCCAAGGTAGAGAAATACAGTTCCACAGTCAAGGCTTCGTTTGACGTAAACGGTCAATACGACGGATTCACAGCAAGTGTTTATATAAAGAATTCCGATGGCAAACTGCTATATGATACCAATACTCCTATAAACAGTGAGTCGAACAACGTAGAGTTTAAAGATGTCCCCTTAGAGCTTTGGGATATTGACTCTCCATATATTTACACGTTGGAAATTTGTCTTAAAGACAAAGATGGAAACACGATTGATACTGTTGACGAAACTTTCGGCGTGAGAAAGATTGAATACTCGGTATCTGAAGGGTTCAAATTAAATGATAGACCAGTATTGTTGACTGGTGCGTGTGTACATAATGATAACGGACTTATCGGAGCAAGAAGCTATGACGCTGCAGAAGCCCACAAGGTTAAAATGCTTAAGGAGGCTGGATTCAATGCCGTTCGTACGAGCCATAACCATCCAGCACCGTCATTTCTTGACGAGTGTGACCGTCAGGGAATCCTCGTTATTGACGAAGCTTTTGATGGATGGCGTTGGGAGAAAAAACCATTTGATTATTCCAAACACATTGATCAGTGGTGGGACGCCGACCTCAAGTCTCTCGTGCTCCGTGATAGAAATCACCCGTCCATAATATGCTGGAGTATCGGCAATGAAGTGATAGAGCGTAAGCAGATTGAAGTTGTGAAGACTGCTAAAAAACTTGCTGACCTTTGCCGAGAACTCGACCCAACACGTCCTGTGACAAGTGCTCTGTGTACCTGGGACCATGAGTGGGACATTTTCGACCCTTTGGCAGCCGAGCTTGACATTGTAGGTTATAATTATCTAATGCATAAGGCCGAAGATGATCATAATCGTGTGCCCGAGAGAATCATGTGGCAGACGGAGTCTTATCCCCGCGATGCTTTTGACAACTGGAGTAGAACAGCGAACCTCCCTTATGTGATAGGTGATTTCGTATGGACCGGAATTGACTATTTGGGCGAATCAGGAATAGGAAAGTATTATTATGCAGGTGAAAATAATACCGAATTTTTTGTAAGTGATCAATGGCCCTGGCATTCTTCATATTGTGGAGATATCGACCTGATATGGCAGCGCAAGCCTATATCTCACTATCGAGAAATTCTTTATAGTGATAAGCCTTCATTATTCATGTATGTGAAGGAACCAGAGGGGTATTATGGCTCTATAAATGAAAGTATGTGGGGAACTTATCCTTCATGGGAAAGCTGGACATGGCCCGGATATGAAGGTAAACCTATAGAAATAGAAGTTATTACCAAATTCCCCGCTGTAAGACTTTATGTGAATGGCTCAGAATATGATACCAAAAAAGTAACATATGACACAAGGTATAAAGCAGTATTCAGCGTGCCCTATGAGGCGGGTAATATAAAAGCTGTAGCTCTGGATAAAAATGGCGATGAGACTGATTATTTATCAATCATGGAAACAGCCGGGAATCCAGCGGCTGTCAAGCTTACCGCAAATAGAAATATCCTTACAGCGAACAATCAGGATCTTATATTTGTGTTGGCAGAGGTCGTTGATAAAAATGGGAATTTAGTCCCTATTGCCGACAATGAAATAACTTTTTCAGTGCTTGGTGAAGGAGAATTGATTGGATCTGGAAGTGCAGACCCCAAATCAACTCAGGGCTATCATCACCCAAACCATAAAGCATGGAAAGGGAAAGTCGGTGCTGTAATTAAGTCTACCGGAAAGCCCGGTAATGTTATTATTAAGGCTGAAGCCATAGGTCTTAAGGTTGCACAAATAAAACTCAAGTCACAACGACAGAAATGATAGCTATATCTGTGATAATGTCTTTAGGGGTGTTCTATAAATTACCCCAGTTCACCTAATAAAATGGGAGGTCAGCCACGGAACTATTACAAAAGATAATCGCACGGAATCCACGAGGACAGGGGACTCTCCCCTGTCCTTATGAAGATGGCTGACAATGTAACACAGTCATAAAACTTTCTTGTAAAATGCCACCTTTTTATCACTTGCTGATAATGAGCAGTAGGCGGTGCAAGGATTATATATATATTGTAACATGGGGCAACCAAAACATCGGGGTAATACGCTTTTGCCCTTACAGGGCGTGAAATCCCCCGTTATACTCGGTTACCCAGGGTGCCGCTTCGCTTGCCCTGGGCTAAGCGCTCGTTGGGCTTTCAGCCCGTTGTACCTGATGACCCCATTGTACCTGATTTTGCACGTCAAACTGGACACCTTAAATAAATCGCTAATTCGCCAATTCGTGATAAAATATTTATGGACATTGCTGGATATTCATGGCAATTCCTGACCACATCCCCGTCCGCTTGCGGACCAATACTATCCACAGATGTTAAACAGATTTGAAACAGATGAAAATCCGTATAACATCTGTCTAACATCTGCGGATAAATAATCAAAGCAGTTGGGACGCTGCACCGCCAGCGGTGACGCAACTCTTTTTTGAACGCGAATTATCGCAAATTTCCGCAAATTTTTCGTTAATATTACCCCGTCCGCTTGCGGTGAGGTGTACTGATTTTGGTTGACAGTTTGGATTGTTAATACTAAGTTGGTTTACACTTTCTATGTCTTATACCTAAACAGGTTGACAATTTATGCCTTTATACCCTTAATTCCGCAAAACCATTATAAACTATACTTTTTAAGCGCCTGAGCAACAAAAAGTTGCTCAGGATTTTGTCATGTCAGAAATTTTACCTATCTTAGTGTTGCAAATCAAAAACAAGCAAAACTCTGATATGACATGGCAAAGGTAGCAATAAAATCCGAGAAACTCACTCCTTTTGGAGGAATA
>CADCDY010000028.1 GCA_902800245.1 uncultured Prevotellaceae bacterium | reverse complement strand
GAGAAATGTCCCTGTACGTCACGCTGCAAGCGGTCGGCCTCCTTGTAATCGTCCTGCTTCAAAGCCTCGCGAATCAGGGGGATGCTTTTGTAGGCCTCGGGTGAATAGACGTTCATGTTGCACGGCTCACCCGTCCATAGCGTGATGTCGTTCAGCGAAATCAAGTCCTTCTGGGTGCCACCATAGACGATGCCGCCCATTGTACCATTGCCAATTACCAGCGCTTCCTCGAAATACTGCGCAGGCCGGTCGTAGTGCAACGTCTGTGCTTGCACTTGTAAAGTCAGCAATATGGATAATACGATGGCGACACAGGTCTTTGCAAATGATTGCTGCATTTCGGAGTTCTATTTGAAGACTTTCTGCGCAAACATGGTCAGGTAGATGCGCCAATTGCGCCAGATGTGACCACCGTCGGTCTCGACGTACTCATACTTGTAGCCCTTTGAGTCCCAGTAGTTGCGCAGGTCAACGGTGCTCTGATAAAGGAAGTCGGTGTTACCCATGCCCATCCAGTAGAGTTTGGGCTTGCTGCCGAAGAGACGTGCACTCTGCTGAGCGAACTCGGGATTAGCCTTGATCTGCTCGGCAAACGAATCCTGGTAACCACCTTTGGCCAAGTGCAGACCTGCAGAGAAGAGACCATAATAGTCGAACTTGTCGGGATAGAGCAGACTTACGTGGAAGGTGTGGCCACCACCCATTGAGAGACCGCATATGGCACGTCCCTCGCGCTTCTTGATGGTGCGATAGTTGGCGTCGACGTAGTTCACAATGTCCATAAAGCTTTCTGGAATGGTAGCAACGGCAGGGGTCGTGGGACCCGTACCTCCGTCGCGGAAGCCTGGCGTGTACATACCGAACGACCACTCGCCGGGTGCAGCCTGACAGTTGGGATTGCCATTAGGCATCACCACAATCATGGGCTTGGCCTTGCCAGTAGCAATGAGGTTGTCGAGAATCTGTGCAGCACGACCGAGTTCACTCCAGGCATTCTCGTCGCCACCGGAACCATGAAGCAGATACATCACGGGATACTTGCCACCTTTGTTGTAACCGGGGGGCGTATAGATGGTCATGCGACGCTGCATCTTCAGCGTGGGACTGGGGTACCAGACCTTCGAGAGATTGCCGTGAGGCACCTCGTTCACCTTATACAGGTCGCCTTTATCGCCTTTCTCCTTGCTGACGATAAAGATGTTGGTGAACGACACGATATCGCGGTTGACGTAGATGTTGGCTGGGTCTTTTACGCCCGTCAAGCCATCAATATTGAAGGTGTAGCTGTACATCTCAGGCGCCAGCTTGTCGCTCGTGTAGCTCCACACGCCGTTTTTGCCTTCTACCAACTCCGCTATGCCTGGAGCATCGTACTTGCCATAGCCAGGCACGTCAATCTGATGTGTGGGCAGGAAGTCACCAGTCACCTCAACCTTGATGGCTTTGGGTGCGAAGATATTGAACGTTACTGTGCCGTCAGGGTTGACGACGGGTGATTGTACGCTGGCACTATTGAAGAGTTTCTCCTGTGCCGAGGCACTCAGACAGCATACGGCTGCGAGTGCCAAAGTTATAATAGATTTTCTCATGCTTGTATTCGTTTAATTCGTTTAATTCGTGGTTGTTTATTATCTGTGTAAGAGATTCAGTTTCACATTGGGTTTCATGACATTGTTCACCTTCTTGGTCCAGGCTTTCACTTTGGCAGTAGCTTGTGCCTCAATGTCGTTGGCAGAAGAACAAATCAGGAAGGTATAGACACCAGCGTCGGTCTTCCAGGCAGATGCCTTCTCGTTGAACGAAGCGAGGTCTTCGACCTTTACCGTCATCGTAATGGTCTCGTTTTCGCCAGGCTTCAACAGACGGGTCTTGGCATAGTTGCGCAGTTCCTTTTCGGGCTTGTTCATCTTCTTGCTGTTGGGAGCAGCCACGAAGAGTTCCACGACATTACGACCGGGACGACGACCGGCATTCTTCACGTCCACCTTCACGGTATAAACACCGTCAGCCTCCGTGACGCTCATGTTCTCGTAGGCGAAAGTAGTGTAGCTCAGTCCATAGCCGAAGGGATAGGCCACAGGCTTGTTGAACGAGTCGAAGTAACGATAGCCCACATAGATATCCTCTTCATAGTTGGTGAAGTCGATGTTGGCCTCAGGCTTACGTTCTTTGGGAGCCTTGTCCTTATCGTAGCCCCACATAAACATGGCGCCGAGGGTCTTGTCGTCGACGTTGGCAGGGAAGTTCTTGTCAGCATAGGCATCACCATATTTGATTTGGAAGGTCATTGGCAGTTTGCCACAGGGGTTCACACGTCCGCTGAGCACGTCGGCAACAGCGAAACCGCTCTCCTGTCCGCCCTGCCAGGTGCAGACGAGGGCGTCAATCTGATCCTGCCATGAAGCCACGTCAATAGGACTGCAGATATCCAGCAACACTACGACTTTCTTGCCCTTGGCATGATACGCTTCGCTGATGGCCTTGATGAGCTGTTTCTCACTCTCCTTCAGATAGAAGTCGGTCTCACTGCGGTCGGCAGCCTCACCACTCTTGCGACCTAACGAGATGATGGCAACATCGCTTTCATTGACGGCAGCATTCAGTTCGTCAGCCGTAAATTGCTTCTCGTCAGCGCGGGCCGGAGGCAGCAGCGAGAATGGCGGACGACCGTCTGGGAACAGACGCTTCTCTTCAGTAGCGAGGTGCTGCGTGTATGCAGCAATCAGCGGCTTGTACACCTCGTAACCGGCACTGCGCATACCCTCAACCAACGACACCGTATAGTGACCCACGCTGGTGCCGCCGAAGCCGGAACCGCCTGAAATCCAGTCGTACGATGTGCAGCCGAACAATGCCACGCGCTTACCTGTCAGAGGCAGAATGCCGCTGTTCTTCAGCAGCACGATACCATCGGCACCAACCTCACGAACCACTTGGGCGTGTGCCTTCAGGTTTGGCTCGTTGCTATATTTGTAGCCCTTGAAGCTATGCGTCTTGACGACATATTCCAATATGCGCTTCACGTTAGCGTCGAGCACCTCCATCGGCAGCGCCCCGCTCTTGGCAGCAGTCAGAATGGCGTCGTACTGCTTTGGCTGTCCGGGCTGCAGCATGTCATTGCCTGCCAGCATAGCCGCTACGGCATCGTTACCGGCATTCCAGTCGCTGACATACATACCCTTCCAACCCCACTCGTCACGAACAATGGTGGTCAGCAGTTCATGGTTCTGCACGGCATACGGACCGTTCAGTTTGTTATACGACGTCATGATGGTCCACGGGTCGCTCTCCTTCACCATAATCTCGAAGGCTTTCAGGTATATCTCGCGGAGCGCACGTTGTGACACCTGCGAGATATTGTTATTGCGGTTCGTCTCTTGGTTGTTTGCCACGAAATGCTTGGGACAAACCGCCGTGCCTTCGCTCTGCACACCACGCACATAGCCTGCGGCGATGGTGCCCGAGAGGTATGGGTCCTCTGAGTAGTATTCATGATTACGTCCGCACAACGGATTACGAATCAGGTTCATCGCCGGAGAGAGGATCCAGTCGAGGCCGAACTCACGAACCTCGTTGCCAATGCCCTGTCCAATCTTGAACGCAGCCTCGCGGTCCCATGTTGAAGCCAGCGTCGGTGAGGCAACGAAATCGGTGGGATAATAGTCACGATGGTCCCATACGCGCTTGGCGTTCATGCGCAGACCCTGCTGCGAGTCGGCACAATAGGTCTCGGGGATGCCCAGTCGCTCCACGCCGAATGAGCTACCCGCCGTACCAGGAAACTTGTCATCATCATTATAGTGCATGCCGGTTCCTAATACGAAATGACACTTCTCTTCCAGCGTCATCGCCTTGACAATTTCGTCGATATTGCCTGCCGTGAGCTTTTGTGCCGAGGCACTTAGGCAGCACATGGCTGCGAGGGCCAAAGATACAATTGATTTTCTCATGCCTGTATTCGTGTTGTTCGTGAAATTCGTGGTCGTTTATTATCTGTGTAAGAGGTTCATCTTTGTTTGGGGTTTCAGCACGTCGTGAGCCTTCACCTGCTGGTTCTTGACAGGAGCAGTGAGGGTGGCCTTGACGTCAGCAGCAGAGGCGGCGACGAGGAACTGGTATTCACCCTCGGCGACAACCCATGCTGAGGCCGTCTCGTCGAAGGAAGCCAGCTGATCAGCGGTGATGCTCAACGTGAGGGTCTCGTTTTCACCAGGCTTCAGACTCTTTGTCTTGGCGAAAGCCTTCAACTCCTTGGCAGGCTTGTTGGCAGCCTTCGAGTCGGGAGCAGCAACGTAGAGTTCTACGACTTCCTTGCCCTCGCGGTCACCTGTGTTCTTAATAGTGACAGTCACGTCGTAGATGTCGTTCTTCTGTTCAATCTTAGCATCGCTATACTCGAAGGTGGTGTAGCTGAGGCCATAGCCGAAGGGATAAGACACGGGAACGTCGAAGGAGTCGAAATAACGATAGCCAACGTAGACGTCCTCCTCGTATTCGGTATAGTCAACGTTGCGGACGTTACCCTTCTTGCCCTGGTTGAGCATGTCGATGCGCGGATCTTCGTCGATGGGGAAATTCTTCGACGAATAGGCATCGGTGAACTTGATGGGCCAAGTCATCGTAAACTTGCCGCTGGGTGACTGCTTGCCACTGAGCACGTCGACAACGCTGTTGCCGCCTTCTTGTCCTGCCTGCCAAGCACAGAGGATGGCATCGGGCAGGTCTTTCCACGAGGCCATCTCGATGACGCCGCCGATGTTCAGCAGCACAACGACTTGCTTGTTGGCCTTGTGATAAACGTCGCAAACCTGCTGAAGCAGCTGGCCCTCAGAGTCGCTGAGGTTGAAGTCAGCCACCTTTCTGTCGAGGAACTCACCTGACAGACGACCCAACGTGATGACGGCGATGTCTGAAGCCTCGGCCTGCTTCGTCAGTTCGTCGGGGGTGAAGAGTTTCTCTGCGGGCAGCGGCTGGGGCAGGAACTTCACGAGCATAGCGTTCTTCGGGTCTTTCTTAGCCTGCTCTTCAAGGGCGACCTTGGCCTTCTTCTTGGCGTCGGCGAGATAAGACTCATAGGCAGTCTTCAGTTCCTCAGAGACGGTATAGCCGCCGTTCTTCATACCATCGAGCAACGATACGACGTATGCGTGGTTGACGTTACCAGATCCTGTACCGCCAGCAATGAAATCGTAAGAAGTAATGCCATAGAGAGCGACGTTCTTGATGTTCTCTGCGAACGGCAGGGCCTTCTCATTTTTCATGAGTACCATACCCTCGGCGGCACTCTGGCGCGTCACGGCAGCGTGAGCCTTCAGGTCGGGCTTGTTCGAGTATTTGTAGCCCTGGAAACGCGGGCTCTTCTCCACGAGGTTCAGGATGCGGGCCACGTTGCGGTCAAGGTCCGCCTCTGCCAGTTTACCGCTCTTCACACCAGCCACGATGCTGTCGAACTGTTCGGCCTTACCGGGCTGCAGCATGTCGTTGCCTGCCCACATCTGCTTGGCTCCGTCCTTACCGCCAAACCAGTCAGTCATCACAGTACCCTCGTAACCCCACTCGTCGCGCAGGATGGTCTCGACTAGGTCCTTGCTTTCCGAGGCATACGTGCCGTTGATGTAGTTGTACGACGTCATCACCGTCCACGGCTTGCTTTCCTTGATGGCAATCTCGAAACCCTTCAGGTAGATTTCGCGCAGGGCACGTTGCGAAATACGGGCATCGGTATTCATGCGGTTCGTCTCCTGGTTGTTGGCGGCGAAGTGCTTGATGCTCGTACCCACGTCGTTCTTCTGCACGCCTTTGATATAGGCGCCAGCGGTTTTACCTGCTACCACGGGGTCCTCCGAGTAATATTCGAAGTTACGGCCGCACAGCGGGTTACGCATGATATTGAGTGCTGGAGCCAACAGCACGTCGGCACCATACTCCTTCACCTCCTCGCCAATGGCCTGACCTACTTCTTCCACTAACTTCGTGTTCCACGTTGAGGCCAACAATGTGCCGATAGGGAAGTGTGTGCAATAATACGTAGCAGAATCACCCTCGCGGGTAGCGTCGATACGTAGTCCGGCAGGACCGTCGGCCAGTACTACGGCGGGAATGCCCAGCGAGTCAAGAGGATAGGTGGTACCTGCGGCACCAGGCACGAGATTCTTTGTAGCTCCGATGACGGCATTGTCACCGCTGAAACCTTCCATACCAGAACCGATGACAAAGTGCGCCTTGTCTTCAAGCGACAATTTGCTCATCACTTCCTGCTGGTCGATGGTGTTCTTTGGAGCCTGCTTGTCGGCTGGGACACAGCCGAATACAACGACAGAAGCAGCAACTGTCAGGAATAAAACAGATTTTTTCATAAGCTTTTATTTGAATAATAATGGGGTGAATTCGGAGAGGTAGATGCGCCAGTTGCGCCAGATGTGACCGCCGTCGGTCTCGAGGTAGGTGTACTTATGCTTCTTAGAATCGAGGTAGGCGCGCAGGTCGTTATTGTTCTTGATGAGGAAGTCGGTCTTACCGATGCCAATCCAGAAGAGGTTGGGCTTCTTGGCAAACAGACCGTCAATCTTCTTGTCGCGGTCGGCATAGATTTCCGGATGACCGTTGGGGTCGGGCTGCTGCTGGTCGACGGCGGCAGAGAACAGACCGATATAGCCGAAGAGGTCGGGATTGTTGATGGAAATGAAGAGGCTGTGGAAACCACCCATCGACAGACCGGCAATGGCGCGGTGGGCCTTGTCCTTCTTGACACGATAGGTTTTCTCGATGAACTTCACCACATCGGGGAAGGCGGTCTCAAACGAGCCCTCCATGGTCTTGGGCAGCATCATGGTGGGCACGCGGAAACCCTCGCTGGTCTCGCCCGGGCAAGCCTCCTGCGAGATGTTGCCGTTGGTCATGACGACCAACATTGGTTCGGCTTTTCCCTGCGCGATGAGGTTGTCGAGTATCTGGGCAGCACGTCCCAACTCGCTCCAGGCGTTCTCGTCGCCGCCGATGCCATGCAACAGATAGAGCACAGGATAGTGCTTGCCGCTGGTCTCGTAGCCTGCGGGAGTATATACCGTCAGGCGGCGCGTCAGGTCGGCCGTAGGACTCTCGTACCACACCTTACTGACGGTGCCGTGGGCAACCTTGTTGACTTTGTAGAGGTCTGCGCGGGCGTCACCGCCAATCAATAGCACGCTGAACAGATTGTTGATGTCGCGGATATTATAGACATTCAGCGGGTCGATAATCTTCACACCGTCAACTATCATATTATAGGTATAGAGCTCAGGCTTCAGTGGTGCGGTGGTGTAGCTCCACACGCCCTTGTCGTTCTTCACGAGGTCTACCACGCCTGGCATATCGTAGGTGTTACCTTGGTATTCCACCTTCTTCGCTGGCAACATGTCGCCGGTAATCTGTACTTTCTGGGCCTCTGGCGCAATCAAATTAAATGTCACGGAATTATCTGCATGCACATCAGGTGAAGCCACCTGTGGTCCCTGTCCCCAGTTCAGATTCTGCTGGGCCATTGCTGCCATACCGACCAAGCAGAGGGCAGCCGTAAAGAATAGTTTTTTCATACTGTTGTTTGTTTTTAGTTGTTATAGTGCTGCAAATATACGCAATTTTTTTGATAATCCAAACATTCTCACGCATATTTCTATGCCGAATGAAAAATATTTCGTAACTTCGCCGCGGAATTCTATGAAATAATGATTAAACTTAAATCGATATGAGAAAACTATTATTGTTAACCGCCATGCTGATGGCAAACGTAATGATGATGAATGGAGCAAAGGTAAAAGTGACAGTAGACCGCGTGGATCCCACCGACTGGTATGTGGGCATGAAGAACCCCTCGTTGCAATTGATGGTGTATGGCAAGAACATTGCCACTGTAAAAGACGTAACGACGGATTATCCTGGAGTGGTCATCGACAGCATTGTAAGACTGGAGTCGCCGAACTACCTGTTGGTGTATCTGAACCTGCGCGACGCACGGCCGGGTACCATGACATTGAAGTTGGACAAACTGAAAGTCAACTATCTGTTGAAGCAGCGCGAGATGGTTGGTTCGAAACGCATGGGATTTACCAATGCCGACGTGCTCTACATGCTCATGCCCGACCGTTTTGCACAGGGTGCAGGGCATAATCCGCAGGTGGCGGGAATGCGAACGTATAAGGAAGACCGTACGCAGCCCTCGTTGCGACACGGTGGCGACCTGAACGGCATCCGCGAACATCTGGACTATTTCAACGAGCTGGGCGTGACGGCGCTGTGGTTGACGCCTGTGCTGGAGAACGATTCACCGGACGACGAACGCGGCTACTCCACCTATCACGGCTATGCCACGACGGACTACTATCGTGTCGATCCGCGATTCGGTACGAACGAGGACTATCGCCGGCTGTGCGATGAGGCTCACGCAAAGGGACTGAAGGTGGTGATGGACATGATTTTCAACCATTCAGGCTTCGAGCATCCCTGGACGCAGGACATGCCGACGAAGGACTGGCTCAACCTGCCCGAATGGCTGAAGGAATCGCAGGGAACGAGTGACCCGACGGGAACCAGTTTCCAACAGACCAGCTACAAGCTGACGCCAGTCAAAGATCCCTACGCCTCGCAGGTCGATCTGCGTGAGACTGTGGACGGGTGGTTCGTGCCTACCATGCCTGACCTGAACCAGCGGAATCCACATGTGATGACCTATCTTATCCAGAACTCCAAATGGTGGATAGAGACCATCGGCATCGACGGCATCCGCATGGATACCTATCCCTATGCCGACGCCAAGGGTATGGCACGTTGGATGAAAGAACTGGATGAGGAATACCCCAACTTCAACACCGTTGGTGAGACGTGGGTCACGGAACCAGCCTATACCGCCGCATGGCAGAAGGACTCGAAGCTCTCAAAGGACAACTCGTATCTGAAGACCGTTATGGACTTCTCGTTCTTCGAAAAGCTGTCGCAGGCAAAGAATGAGGAAACTGACGCTTGGTGGCTGGGGCTGAACCGCCTGTATAATTCGTTCGTCTACGACTACCTCTACGAAGATCCTGACCATGTGATGGCCTTCATTGACAATCACGACACCGACCGATTCCTGGGTAATGGTCGCGACTCGCTGATGCTGAAACAGGCACTGGCGCTGCTGATGACCGTTCGTCGCATTCCGCAGATGTATTATGGTACGGAAATCATGATGAACGGTACGAAGGAGGTGACCGACGGCAACGTACGCAAGGACTTCCCTGGCGGATTCCCTGGCGACCAGAACAATGCTTTCATCCGCGAGGGACGTACGCAGGCCCAGCAGCAGATGTGGCAGTGGACCAGTCGCCTGCTCCATTGGCGCAAAGGCAACGAGGTCATTACCAAGGGCAAGATGACACAGTTTATTCCCTTCAACGGCATCTACGTCATTGCCCGTCAATACAATGGCCGTACGGCACTCACCATCCTCAATGGTACCACCCAGCCTGCTACGATGGAAGTGAAGCGGTATGCTGAGGTCATCGGAAATGCCACCCGCGTGAAAGACATCCTCACTGGCCGTTATTACGACCTCTCCACCGACCTCCAGCTCCGTCCCCGTCAGTCGCTGATATTGGAGTATTAAAGCCAAACCTGTCCTTACGACCGATTTGGGTTAAAACAATTATCCGCACCAACCTGAAACGTTTCAGACTGGTGCGGATAAATATGAAAGCAGACAGGTTGATTATCTGATGAATAACAGTTCACGATACTTCGGCAGGGGCCAGAGTGCGTCGTCAACGATGAGTTCAAGCTTGTCAATCTCATAACGGATGCTGTCGAGCTTGGGCTCTACCTTATCGTGGTAGGCGATGGCTTTGTCATGCTCGTCGTCAATTTTGTTGGCCAGTTTGCGGGCATTTACTAAATCCTCTACACCCTTCTCGATTGCTGAGGTACGCTCGGCAATCTCCTCGATAATCTTGATATTGCGGGCACTGAGCTTCTCGGCCTTGTCGACAGGGAAGATAGTGGCCATATTCTCGACGTTCTTCAGCAACTGACTCTGGTAGTGGGTAGCAACAGGGATGATATGGTTCATTGACAGGTCGCCCAGCACACGGGCCTCAATCTGAATCTTCTTGGTGTAGGTCTCCCATTTCACCTCGTTGCGGGCCTCCAATTCCTTCTTCGTCATCACACCCAGACTCTCGAACATGTCGATGCTCTCCTTGTCGAGGTAGCGTTCAAAGATCTTCGGGCAGCTCTTCTCAACGTCGAGACCGCGCTTTTCAGCCTCGATGACCCACTCGTCAGAGTAGCCGTTACCGTCGAAGCGGATGGGCTTACAAGTCATGATATCTTCGCGCAGCACGTCGATGATGGCGTGGAACGTAGCGCTATGACCAGTACCGGCAAGTTTCTTCTCCAATTCAGGAATCTTGGCATCAACACGCTTCTTGAAGTCAACGAGGGCTTCGGCGACGGCGCTGTTCAGGGCTATCATGGCACTGGCACAGTTGGCCTCAGAACCTACGGCACGGAACTCGAAACGGTTACCCGTAAAGGCGAACGGCGACGTGCGGTTGCGGTCGGTATTGTCGATCAGCAGCTCAGGGATCTCAGGGATATCCATCTTCAGACCCTGCTTGCCAGCCATGGCGAGGATATCGTCCACGTCGGCCTTCTCAATGTGGTCGAGCAGTTCGCTGACCTGTTTGCCGAGGAACGAGGAAACAATGGCTGGAGGTGCCTCGTTGGCACCCAGACGGTGGGCGTTAGTAGCATTCATGATAGAGGCCTTCAGCAGACCGTTGTGCTTATAAACACCCATCAGCGTCTCAACGATGAACGTAGCGAAGCGCAGGTTCTGCTCAGCGGTCTTGCCAGGAGCGTGCAGCAGCACACCAGTATCTGTGGAGAGCGACCAGTTGTTGTGCTTACCAGAACCGTTGATGCCTGCGAAGGGCTTTTCGTGCAGCAACACGCGGAAACCGTGCTTGCGGGCCACCTTCTTCATCAGCGACATCAGCATCATGTTGTGGTCGACTGCCAGATTGGTCTCCTCGAAGATAGGAGCCAGCTCAAACTGGTTGGGAGCGACCTCGTTATGACGCGTCTTGCAGGGAACGCCGAGTTCCAAAGCTTGAATCTCAAGGTCGCGCATAAAGGCAGCGACGCGCTCAGGAATGGCACCGAAGTAGTGGTCATCCATCTGCTGGTTCTTGGCTGAGTCGTGGCCCATGAGCGTACGGCCTGTCAACAGCAGGTCAGGACGTGCGGCATAAAGGCCTTCATCCACGAGGAAATACTCCTGTTCCCAGCCGAGGTTCGAAGTCACCTTCTTGACGGCAGGGTCGAAATAGTGGCATACATCGACGGCAGCAACATTTACTGCATGCAGAGCGCGCAGCAGAGGTGCCTTATAGTCGAGTGCCTCACCGCTATAAGAGATGAATACGGTGGGGATACACAGGGTGTCATCAATAATAAATACAGGTGATGTTGGGTCCCAAGCAGAATAACCACGTGCCTCGAAGGTCGAGCGAATACCACCAGAGGGGAACGATGATGCATCAGGCTCCTGCTGAACGAGCAGTTTGCCAGTGAACTCTTCCACCATACCGCCCTTGCCGTCGTGCTCAATAAACGAGTCGTGCTTCTCGGCAGTACCTTCTGTCAACGGCTGGAACCAGTGGGTATAGTGTGTCACACCATTTTCTATGGCCCACTGCTTCATACCAGCAGCCACAGCATCGGCAATGTCACGATCCAGACGGGCACCGTTGTCCATCACGTCAATCATCTTTTCATATACCTGTTTCGGCAGGTACTTATACATTTTCTCACGATTGAAGACCTTCTTACCAAAATACTCGTAAGGTCTCTCACTTGGTGTTTTTACGTCGAGGGGCTTTTTCTTGAATGCCTCACCGACAACCTGAAATCTTAATGCTTCCATAATCTTTTTACTTTTGATTACACTTTGTTCGTTTACGGCTGCAAAGGTACGACGATTTGTAAGAAAGAAAATTGATTTTATTGCATTTTGTTTGCAAAAACAGACACCAAATGACAAATTGTAAAGCAAACGCGTTTTATGTGTGTCAGTTTGCTATCACTTTGTATGAAAAGCCTATCTTTTTGTTACAAAGTGTCATTTATACAATAATCTGTGAATAAAATACCAACAAAATACATACTTACCAGCTCTTTTTGTAGTACCTTTGCAGCCGAAATCAGACATTATATATTAAATAATATAAATATGGCAAGAAAAAAGATGGATAACATGGGACTCTACCAACCAAGCAATGAGCATGATGCTTGTGGCGTGGGTATGGTAGTAAATATCCACGGAGGAAAAAGTCATGAATTGGTGGACAATGCACTAAAGGTGCTGGAAAACATGGAGCATCGTGGAGCTGAGACTCGCGACAAAACTGGCGACGGTGCTGGTATCATGGTACAGATTCCACATGAGTTTATTCTGTTGCAGGGCATTCCTGTGCCTGAGAAAGGTAAGTATGGTACAGGATTGGTATTTCTGCCTAAAGACGAGAAGGCGCAGCAGGAGATCCTGAGTGTGATGATTGAGGAGATTGAGCGCGAGGGACTGACGCTGATGCATCTGAGAACTGTACCTACTAATCCTGAGGTGCTTGGTGCGGCAGCCCGCGAAGTGGAGCCTGACATCAAGCAGATTTTTGTGACTGGTATATCGGACGAGGATGTACCAGTGTTCGAGCGCATATTATATAAGGTACGCAAGCGTATCGAGAATCGTATCGATAACGACGACTTCTATATCTGCTCGCTGTCGAACAAGAATATTATCTATAAGGGAATGCTGACCAGCGGACAGTTGCGACGCTACTTCCCTGACCTGTCGAACGACTACTTCACGAGCGGATTGGCACTGGTACACTCTCGCTTTAGCACTAACACATTCCCAAAGTGGAAGTTGGCCCAGCCATTCCGTCTGCTGGCCCACAATGGTGAGATCAATACCATTCGTGGTAACCGCGGCTGGATGAAGGCTCGCGAGAGCGTGCTTAACAGCGAGGCTCTTGGCGACATCAAGGACCTGCGCCCAATAGTACAGGATGGCATGAGTGATTCGGCCAGCCTAGACAACGTGTTCGAGTTCCTGATGCTGAGTGGACTCTCATTGCCACAGGCTATGGCCATCCTGGTACCTGAGAGCTTTAACGACAAGAACCCAATTTCGGAAGACTTGAAGGCGTTCTACGAGTACCATTCTATCTTGATGGAACCATGGGACGGTCCTGCAGCACTGCTATTTAGCGATGGTCGCTATGCAGGAGGTATGCTCGACAGAAACGGTCTACGCCCAAGCCGTTATACCATTACAAAGAGCGGCATGATGGTGGTAGCCAGTGAGGTTGGCGTGATGGACTTCGAGCCAAGCGATGTAGTATCGAAGGGCCGACTGCAGCCAGGAAAGATTCTGCTGATTGATACCCAAGAGGGGAAGATATACTACGATGGCGAGATTAAGGAGAAGTTGGCCAAGGCCCATCCTTACCGCGAGTGGCTGAACGAGAACCGCGTGCAGCTGGAGAAGTTGAAGAGCGGCCGTCATGTGGACAACGGCGTGAGCGATCTCAACGCTAAGTTGGTGACCTTCGGATTCGGTCAGGAGGATATTGACAAGACTATCGTGCCAATGGCCACAGCAGGACAGGAGCCTGTTGCTGCTATGGGTAATGATACACCACTAGCTGTCATTTCAGACCGTCCACAGGTGCTATTCAACTACTTCCGTCAGCAGTTTGCACAGGTGACGAACCCTGCCATCGACCCTATTCGCGAAGAGTTGGTGATGTCGTTGACAGAGTATATCGGCGCCGTAGGAACCAACATCCTGACGCCCGATGCATCGAACTGTAAGATGGTACGTTTGCCACAACCAGTTTTGACCAACACACAACTTGATATATTATGTAACATCCGCTACAAGGGCTTCAACACCAAGAAACTGCCCATTCTCTTCGAGATGGAGAAAGGTGAGGAAGGTCTGCGCCAGGCGCTTGACGACCTGTGCCATCAGGCTGAAGCCAGTGTAGATGAGGGTGTTAATTACATTATTCTGAGCGACCGCGACCTGGACGATACCCATGCTGCCATCCCATCGCTATTGGCTGTCTCAGCTGTTCACCACTACCTGATTAGCGTAGGTAAGCGTGTGCAGACAGCCTTGATTGTTGAGAGCGGCGAAATTCGTGAGGTGATGCATGCAGCCCTGCTGCTGGGTTACGGTGCCAGCGCCCTGTGCCCATACATGACATTTGCCGTGCTGGATGACCTGGTGAAGAAACATAAGATTCAGGAGGAGTACGCCACTGCCGAGAAGAACTACATCAAGGCCGTGGACAAGGGCTTGAAGAAGATTATGTCGAAGATGGGTATCTCGACCATCCGCTCGTATCGCGGTGCGAAGATTTTTGAGAGCATCGGACTGAGCGAAGACCTGTTGCGCCGCTACTTCGGTACCGAGGTAAGCACCATTGGAGGCGTGGGCCTGAAAGAGATTGCCCGCGATGCCATCGCCTTGCATGAGGCAGCTAAGGAACAGACGCTGCTGCAGAACCAAGGACAGTTTGCATGGCGTAAGGATGGTATTAAGCACGCCTGGAACCCAGAAACCATCGCTAAGCTGCAGTTGGCTACCCGTCAGGGTAACTACGAAAAGTTCAAGCAGTGGTCGAAGCTGGTGGATGAGAAGGAGAGCCCCATCTTTATCCGCGACTTCTTCGGATTCAAGAAGGCCGCTAAGCCAACCCCAATCGACGAGGTTGAAAGCGTTGAGAGCATTGTGAAGCATTTTGTTACAGGTGCCATGAGTTTCGGTGCCCTGAGCATCGAGGCCCACGAGGCACTGGCACTGGCCATGAACAAGCTGGGCGCCCGCAGTAACACCGGTGAGGGTGGTGAGGACAACGCCCGCTACCACTCGGAGGTGGATGGTGTAAGCCTGAGCTCGAAGACCAAGCAGATTGCCAGTGGACGTTTCGGTGTAACCGCCGAGTACCTGGTGAATGCCGAGGAGATACAGATTAAGGTGGCACAGGGGGCTAAGCCTGGTGAGGGCGGACAGCTGCCTGGCTTTAAGGTTAACGAGATTATCGCCAAGACGCGTAACGCCATCCCCGGTATCTCGCTCATCTCGCCTCCACCTCATCACGATATCTACAGTATCGAGGACCTGGCACAGCTTATCTTCGACCTGAAGAATATCAACCCCACAGCTGCCGTAAGCGTAAAGCTGGTGGCCGAGAGCGGTGTAGGAACCATTGCCGCTGGTGTGGCTAAGGCCAAGGCCGACCTGATTGTTATCAGTGGTGCCGAGGGTGGTACTGGTGCCAGCCCTGCAAGCTCAATGCGATTTGCAGGTATCAGTCCTGAAATCGGATTGGCCGAGACCCAGCAGACACTGGTGATGAACGGCCTGCGTAACCAGGTTCGACTGCAGACCGACGGACAGTTGAAGACTGCCAAGGACGTGATTATCATGGCGATGCTTGGTGCCGACGAGTTCTCGTTCGGAACACTGCCCCTGATTGTACTGGGCTGCGTGATGATGCGTAAGTGTAATACCAATACCTGCCCCATGGGTGTGGCTACCCAGAACCCCGAGCTGCGTAAGCACTTTGAGGGACGTGCCGAGTACGTGGTTAACTTCTTTACCTTTCTGGCCGAGCAGGTACGCGAATACCTGAGTGAAATCGGTGTGAAGAGTCTGAAGGAGATTATCGGACACACCGAACTGATTGAGGTGAACACCGAGAACGCTACCGACAAGCAGAAGACCATCGACTTCGCTCGCTTGCTGCACAAGCCCGAGACCGACAAGGCTCTGTTCTGGGATCGCGGTGCCTATACCAAGGTAACCGGCGTGAAGGACGAGGAGATGATACGTGCCGCACAGAAGGCCATTGAAAGTCAGGAAGAGGTAACACTCGATTATGCCATCAAGAATACCGACCGCGCTGTGGGTACCATGCTGAGTGGTGTGATTGCCCAGAAGTACGGCGAGGAAGGACTTCCCGACGGAACCATCAAGATTAAGTTCAAGGGCTCGGCTGGTCAGAGTTTCGGTGCCTTTGCCGTGAAGGGACTGGATTTGCGCCTCGAGGGCGAGACCAACGACTACTTTGGTAAGGGTCTTTCTGGTGGTCGCATCTCTATTCTGCCTCCAGCCCGCAGGAGTGACGAATTCAAGGCTGAAGAAAATATCATAGCTGGTAACACTGGCCTCTATGGTGCCACCTCTGGCGAGCTCTATATCAATGGTAAGGTGGGTGAGCGCTTCGGAGTGCGTAACTCTGGTGCCATCGCTGTGATTGAGGGTGCTGGCGACCACTGCTGCGAGTACATGACTGGCGGACGTGTGGTAGTGCTGGGCAAGACAGGCCGTAACTTCGCCGCTGGTATGAGTGGTGGTGTGGCTTATGTCTATGACCCCGATCACACGTTCGACTACTTCTGTAATATGGATATGGTGGAGCTCTCGCTGGTCGAGGATTCTGTTTCGCGCAAGGAACTGCTCGAACTCATCCGTCAGCACTATCTGCACACGGGTTCAGCCCTCGCAGGTCGCATGCTCGACGACTGGCACCGCTACATCGAGGACTTCATCCAGGTAGTGCCCATCGAGTACAAACGCGTGCTCGAAGAAGAGAAGATGGCACGCCTGCACGAGAAGATTGCCGACATCCAGAGAGATTATTAATTATCAATTGTCAATTATCAATTATCAATTGGAAAAATGGGAAATCCAAAAGCATTTTTAGAGATACACCGCCAGGAGGCGGGTTACCGTCCGATTCACGATAGAATCCACGACTTTGGCGAGGTAGAGCAGACGCTCAATACTCGCGAACGCAAACTGCAGGCAAGCCGCTGCATGGACTGCGGCGTGCCCTTCTGCCACTGGGCCTGTCCGCTGGGCAACAAAGCACCTGAGTGGAACGACGCCCTATACAAAGGCGACTATGAACTGGCATATCGCCTGCTGAATAGCACCAACCCCTTCCCTGAGTTCACAGGTCGTATTTGTCCTGCATTGTGCGAGAAGGCCTGCGTGCTCAACCGTTTTAACCACGAGCCAACCACCAACCGCGAGGACGAAGCAGCTATCACCGAGATGGCATTCCAGGAGGGATTTATCACTCCTCATACAGACATCGTTCGCAATGGAAAGAAGGTGGCTGTGATTGGTGCAGGTCCTGCCGGACTGGCTGCCGCTAACGACCTGAACCTAAAGGGCTATCAGGTAACAGTATTCGAGAAAAACGAAGCCGCAGGCGGATTGCTGCGCTACGGTATTCCTAACTTTAAGCTGAACAAGGCTGTCATCGATCGTCGCATCGCCCTGCTGGAGCAAGAGGGTATAGAGTTTAAGTACGGCGAGACTGTAGAGGTGAACGATGCGTTTGCCAAGCAGTTTGATGCTGTGGTGATTTCTACTGGCACACCAACAGCAAGAGATCTTAAGGCTCCAGGTCGTGAACTCAAAGGCGTACACTTTGCTCTCGAAATGCTGTCACAGCAGAATAGAGTGTTGGCTGGTATGGAGTTCTCAAAAGATGAGCGCGTAACAGCCAAGGGTAAGGATGTACTCGTCATCGGTGGTGGTGATACTGGTTCTGACTGTATCGGAACAGCCCACCGTCAGGGATGTAAGAGCGTTACACAGATTGAGATTATGCCTAAGCCTGTCGAGGGCCCAGAGGATCCTCAGAACCCATGGCCCGAGTGGCCTCGCACCCTCAAGACGACCTCTTCCCATGAAGAAGGTTGCACACGTCGTTGGAACATCAACACCCTCGAATTCCTCGGTGAGAACGGCAAGTTGACAGGCGTAAAAGTTCAGGAAATCGATTGGAAACCCAACCCAGAAGGTGGTCGCCCCATCATGGTAGAAAAGGGCAAACCCGAAATCATCAAGGCCGAACTGGTTCTTTTGGCAATGGGGTTCCTGAAGCCTGAGCACCCCGAGTACCCGAAGAACGTCTTTGTATGTGGCGATGCTGCCAACGGAGCATCACTAGTAGTTCGCGCAATGGCCAGCGGCAAACAGACGGCCTCAAAAGTTGCCGCCTTCCTTGAGCGTTAACAATCAACCATCTCTTTATAAATAATCCCTGATTCCTTCGTGATATCAGGGATTTTTTGTATCTTTGCGCTCAAATAACAAAAGAATGGGATGAAACTATGACATCTTATCTGAACACAGAAAATATAGCCCGTAGTAAGGGTGGGGTAGAGTACCACCCGCTACGTCCCTTCCTGCCGGAGAATGCGAAGGTGCTGTTCTTAGGCAGTTTTCCGCCCCAGCGAAAACGGTGGTGTATGGATTTTTATTATCCGAACTTCATCAACGACCACTGGCGCATCGAGGGACAAATATTCTTTGGCGACAAGAACCACTTCGTTGACCTCGAAGCCAAGCGTTTCAAGATCGACGAGATTATTGCGTTCTGCCAAGAAAAGGGCCTCGCTTTCTTCGATACCTCTACGGCTATCCGTCGCCTGCAGGACAACGCCTCCGACAAGTTCCTCGAGGTGGTAGAGCCGACAGACATTCCTGTCCTGCTCCAACAACTACCTCATCTTCGCGCCATCGTCACCACAGGCGAGAAAGCCACAGAAACCATCTGCGCCTCGCTCGGTATCCCAACAATCCCCAAGGTCAACACTTTTGTAACCATTCCCCTCGCCCTTTGGAGAGGGACAGGGAGTGAGGCTCCCTCCCTACACAGGGAGGGCGGGGGGAAGGTCCTCCTCTATCGCCTTCCTTCCTCCTCTCGCGCCTACCCCTTGTCCTTCGACAAAAAGGTTGAGGCCTATCGTCAAGTACTCAATTTATTATTATGAAGAAATATTCCATCACCCTTCTCCTCGCCCTCGTCGCAATGACGGGATGGGCGCAAGTTAATCCCACCACTGCCCTGCTTGGTTCGTGGTCGGGCAAGTTGAACGTTGGTGCCGCGTCGCTGATGTTGGTACTCCATCTGGAACAAGGCGACGGCTACGTCATAGCATCGTTTGACAGTCCTGATCAGGGCGCGAAGGGCATTCCCGCCTACAAGGAATACCTGAGTGACGACTCGCTGGCCTTGAAGGTGGAGAATATTGGCATGACCTACCGCGCACGGCTCAAGGACGACACGCTCGACGGCACTTTTTCGCAGAATGGCATGTCGCTGCCCTTGGTGATGACCAGGGGAGTGCCAGAGGTGAAGCGTCCGCAAACGCCCAAGGAACCTTTCCCCTACGCGACGGAGGAAGTGATGTTCCCCAATGCCACCGACTTCGCCACGTTGGTAGGCACGCTGACGTGGCCTGTGGGTTACGATAAGAACGCTAAGCAGAAACCCACCGTCGTCCTGATGGTTACGGGCAGCGGACAACAAAACCGCGACGAGGAACTGTTGCAGCACAAGCCCTTCCTCGTCATTGCCGACTATCTGGCGCGTCACGGCATCGCCACGCTGCGCTACGATGACCGCGCTACAGGCGCCTCTGTGGGCGGCGACGTGAAGAACGCCACCTCTGAGGACTTCGCCCGTGATGCTGCGGCAGGCTTGGAATACCTGCGCAACACGAAAGCCTTCTCCAAGGTCGGCATCCTCGGCCACAGCGAGGGCGGACTTATCGCCTTCATGCTCGGTGGCAAGAAGGGAAGGGATACAGGAATGCCTGCCGACATGACCGTCGAGAAATACCACCAGCAGGACGCCGTCCAACAGATGCCTTGGCTGAAATGGTTCATCGACTACGACCCCTCTGTCGACATCGCTGCCACGCGCTGCCCTGTCTTCGCCCTCAATGGCGACCGCGACTGTCAGGTCATCTCTTCGCAGAACCTTACGGCCATTGAGCGTCTGCTGCCGAAGTCGAAGCAGCATCTCGTCAAGGAATACCCCGGCCTGAACCACCTCTTCCAGCACTGCACGACGGGTCTCGTCACCGAGTACTCCGAGATAGAGGAAACCATCTCGCCCGAAGTCCTCAGCGACATCGCAAATTGGATTAACAGCTTGAAATGATGATGAAGAAAGTAATGATATGCATGCTGCTCCTGATGCCGTTGACGGTGTGGGCAGCGAAGAGTGATTTGAAGCCGCGATTAGTGGTATGTACGGACATTGCACCAGCCGACGTGGAGCCCGACGACATGGAGTCGATGGTGCGGCTGATGGCTTATGCCGATTGTTTCGAGATCGAGGCGCTCATCACGAGCGTCGGCTGGAACTGCGACCCGTATCCGTTGGAGTGGCAGCAGTATCTGTTTCGTGTGATTACTGCCTATGCCAAGGATGTACCGAACCTGATGAAGCGCTCCGGACAGAAGAAACACCTCTCACTCAAGAAGGAGAACGGTAGCCAGGAATTAGGCTACTGGCCGAGTGCGGAATACATCACGAGCCGTGCCGTCATGGGTAGCATGTATGGCGGCATCAAGTCCATCGGCGAGGGCAACGACTCGCCCGGCAGCGAGTTGCTGATTCGCTTGGCTGATGAGGACGACCCGCGCCCGATATACGTCGCTGCATGGGGTGGTGCCAACACGCTGGCGCAGGCCATCTGGCGCGTCAAGCAAACGCGTAGTGATGACGAAGTCCGAAACTTCGTCCGCAAGTTCCGCCTCTTCACCATCACCGACCAAGACATGCAATACAATATGCGCATGAATCGCGCCTACAGTTCGCACATGTGGCTGCGCAAGGACTTTCAGAACGACCTGCAGTTCATCTGGGACGAGGGCGCGTGGCAGGAGCAGTGCGAACTGGGCAAGCAACACTGGGCTCAGCATCAGCAGCTCATCCAGGGCCATGGCGCGCTGGGCCGTGAATACCCTGATTACAAATGGGGCGTGGAGGGCGACACGCCGAGCTTCCTCTACGTGATGCCCCACGGACTGAACGACCCCGAGGACCCGCACCAATGCGGTTGGGCAGGCTATCACGAGCGCGGTCTCTGTGCCGACTCGCTCACCACGGCCTGGACCTCCTGGCAGGAGCCCCTGCGCAGCATCAGCGTCGGCTACAAGCGTCGCTTCTATCCCGACGAACTCAACGACTTCTGCGCCCGTATGCAATGGGCTGCCGAAGGCCGCGGCAATCTTAATCCTTATATTGTATTGCCCAACGATACGATTACCATCACCGTCCCACAGCAAGTCGAGAAAGGGACAATGATTCCCCTCAGTTTGGACGCCTCGAAATCCTTCGACCCTGACGGCGACGCCCTCACCTTCCTTTGGTGGCAGCAGCCGGAGATTGGCACGACGAAGGTGACGATTGACCAGACGGACCAGCCAATAGCCACCGTCCGCATTCCCGCCGACACGAAGGGCGACACCGTCCACCTCGTCTGCGAAGTCCACGACGACGGGCCCTTCCACCTCGTCGCCTACCGCCGCATCATCATCGCTATCAAGCGGTAGTTAATGTTTTTTATCGATTTCCTGTGAACGATTTCCGTCTTTCTGTGTATGCAATGATAGAGAGACAGAAATCGTTTAATCATTAAATTCAGAAAAGAATGAAAAAAGTATTGCTTAGTGTGGCATTAGCCACGTTGCTTTTAAGTACTGCGACAGCCCAGACAAAAGGCGTCCGTGTAGAGAGTCCTATTGTAACGGAGAAGGATTTCATGTGGTATGCCAAACAGAAATCGATATGGAAAACGCTTACAGAGCACAATCCCCACGACGAGACGGCTTGGTTGAACTACTACAACGCAGCACGTTATATGGCTTGGTTTTATGATAATCAGAATGATTCGACAGCAAAGGAAGTTGTGCGCGAGATGGAACAGACTATCCCCGACAGCTATACCTTTAACTTCTGCGCCTACCGTGAATCAGTGCAAGGCAAAGGCTATGGCGACTACAAGAAGTACGCTGAGGCCGCATTGGCGAAGTTGCCTGACGAAATGCAGTTCTTCGACTACGACAACTGGGTGTGCTATCTGGCTATGCAGGGCGATGAGACCCGTATGAAGCCGCTGGCCAAGCGCTATTTCGACAGCGGCATCTATTCTGAGGCTGTGCTGCGCTACAGCTACAACGAACTGGCAGGCATGGACGAAGGCGGCATCTACATCGCCAACGGTGATGCTGCCATCATTCCCAAATGGCTCATCCAGGAGGGTAAGGGCATGCACAAGGACAAAACCATCGTCTGCGCATCGTTCCTCGCCGTGAAGGAATACCGCGACTGGCTTTGTAAGAAACTGGGCGTCATTGACCCCATCCACGAGGAGCCTTACTGGACAGACGAATCTTGCAACGCATTGCTACAAGCTATCATCGATAAATATGGCAGTAAAGTGTATTTTTCTACCACCACGCCTTCATCGACGATGGAGCCTTGGAAGAATAACCTTTACAACGAGGGACTGCTGCTGAAGTATTCGAAGAAGCCCTACGACAACCTTGCCGTGAAGCTTCGCAACGTGGAGGAACGCTATATGTTAGAATATCTGCTCGTGTCGTTCCGTCCTGAATGGACTGCCGGTCAGCGTCTTTCTGCCAACTATGCCGTGTTGCTGGCCGACCTCTTGCCCTACTATGCCAAGCACGACCAGAAACGTTACGACTGGCTGATGAAACTGCTGGTGAGCGGCGTGACAAACACCTCACTCGATGAGGACCATAAGCAGAATATTCTTCAGCAACTAATAACAGCAGAGAATTAAAAATACCATGCTGATACCCCTACGACTGTCTGCACAGACTGACGAACAGCTGATACTACGGGCTGCACGAGGCAGCGACCGAGCCTTCGAGGAACTCTACAACCGCCATGCCCGACGGTTGCAGGGTTTCTTCGTCCGAAGGCTTGGCGATGATGCCGACTTGGCTGCCGACTTCATGCACGACACCTTTCTGCGACTTTATGCCGCTCGAGAGAAATACCACGAGGGCAATAGTTTCCGTGCCTGGCTCTACACGATTGCCTACAACCTCTGCAAAAACCATCATCGCAATCAGTTGAGCATCGTTCGCGATGATGAAAAAGATATGCCCACAGAGGCCGATATTGAGGTAGAGCTCGACGAAACCATCCTCCACGATGCCCTGCGTGAGGCATTGAAGAGTTTCAAATCACCGACCTGCCCGAGGGCACCGTGAAGTCGCGCCTACACAAGACAATGAACATCATCAAACAACAATTGAAGCAATATGAAAATCGATAATCAGGACATCATCCGCGCAGCCCGTCAGTTGCGTGACGAAGAAAACGCCGCGCTGCACGTCAGCCCTTGGAACCGTCATCGCCATTTCCATGTGCCTGTCTGGCTCGTCGCCATCCCTGCCGCAGCCATCATCGGCTTCGTTTTTGGGCTATGGACGCAGGCAAATAGCCATAGCGACGTTCCGCTGACAGCCCTCGTTGACACTGTTTATATCAAAGTGCCCACACCGCAGCCTCAGCAAGATTCCGTGGTTCAGGCGATTCCTACATCGTCGACACCTACTGTCGCCAAACCGAGCCCAAGACAAACCATTCGCACTACGTCAGCATCTGCTCCTTCGCGAAAAACCGTTGGCCGTCCTGTTGCCGACGACCATATCCGCTACGATCTGCTGGTCAAAAATTGATTCTGACTATATGGACTAACGCTTCTTTTTTGGCTTCGGTTCGGGCAGGGCCTTGCACGTCTCGCGGACGAGTTGCGAGACATAATCGCGGTCGTCGACGTCGGCAATGTAAAAATAGTCCTTGGCACCGTCGTAAGGCGGACGCATGTCGATGACGCGCAACAGCGGGCGGACGGCATCCGTGGGCTTCAGATAGAAACAGTCGTCGCAGATGAGTCCGAAGATTTTCCCGTCGCAGTAGATGCCGTAGTCGCCGAACATCTTCTTCGTCATAATCTCGCCCGCACCACTACACTGGTCGGCGATGTACTGTACAAAATCGGTATTGCTTGCCATGATGTTTGTCGCTTATTTAAACAGATACTGTGCGAACTCGTGGAGGGACTTGCGCCACACCTGCCATTCGTGGTCGCCGGGATAGGAGTTGAAGTGCACCTCGACACCACCGTCGCGCATCTTGCGGACGATGTCGCGGGTGTATTCGATGCGAGGGTCCTGTTCGCCGCAGCTTAGGAAAAACACGTCGAACTGCTTGTTGAACGTCTTGGTATCGCTCAACATGCCCGGCACCTCCTTCTCCAAATCGAAGTTCGAGGCACCGCGAATGCCGCCGAACATGCCCGTGGAGAATACGCCCACGTTGGCAAACACCTCCGGGTCGCGCAGCCCGATGTAGAACGACTGTCCGCCACCCATCGACAGGCCGCACATCGCACGGCTCTGGCGGTCTTTCCTGACGCGGTAGGTCTTCTCGACAAACGGGATGATGTTGTCGATCATCTCTGAGCGGAAGGTCTGCATGCCCTGCCAGCTGTAGCCGCCGCCGAAGCCGCCGCTCTTCGCTTGTACATTACTGTTACTGCTGACGACAATCATCGGCACGGCTTTGCCGGCAGCAATCAGGTTGTCCATAATCTGTGCCGTGCGACCCTGTTCCATCCAGCCGCGATGGTCCTCACCACCGCCGTGCTGGATATAAACGACGGGATACGCTTGCTGGTTCTCGTTGTAGCCCGCAGGGGTATAGACCATCAGCGGACGCCAAGCCTCGTCGACCTTGGAGTAATAATAGACCGTGCGCACCTCGCCGTGCGGCACATCCTGCACTTCGAAGTCGTCGCAACCCGCCTCCTTGATCTCTATGGCGCTCGACCAGCGGCTGCATCCGAAGAACGACTGACTGGCAGGGTCGGCCGTCGATACGCCATCGACGATGAGGAAATAGTAATGGAACCCAGGCACCTGCGGCTTGGTGGTTACCGTCCATGTGCCGCCTTCGCCTTTCGTCATGTCATACTTCGTGCCGCACAGGTCTATCTGTACCTGCTGGGCCTGCGGAGCCTGCACGCGGAACATCACGCTGCCGTCGCTGAGCACACGCGGATAGCCATTACGGTTGATGTTAGTCACTGGAGAGTACGACCCCTCAGGGAAGCTCTCGCGTTGGAACGGCTGCGCTGACAACTGAACGCAGAAAACGGCCGCAAGCATCGTGGCCAGTAAGGTTTTAGTTTTCATATTGTCGTCGTTAATTATATTACGTTAAAGTGTCGCAGGGCGTTGAGGATGCCGTCGGCGTCAACGGAGGTGGTGACGTAGTCGGCCTGGCGCTTGAGGTCGTCAATGGCGTTGCCCATTGCCACGCCGATGCCGGCCTGTAGAATCATCGACGTGTCGTTGCCACCGTCGCCAAAGGCCATCGTGCGGCTGGGGTCGAAGCCCTCGTGGCGGGCCATCGCCAGGATGCCCTTGCCCTTGTCGGCACCGTTGGCGGTGATGTCGGTGAACTCCGGATGCCAGCGGCCAGAGACACATTGCGGCATGCGGGCCATCAGCACGGGCTCGTAGTCGGCAGGGAAGAAGGGCGTCAACTGCAGGATGTCCTGCTGGAGTACGACGTCGAGCGGCGAGGCCTGGTCGAGGTTCTTCACGGCGAGCATCTGGCGGAAGATGCGGTCGACGTCGCCCTTGGGGTCAACGACCGCTACATCCTTACGGCCCACGACGATGAGGCTGTTGCCCCGCTTCTGGCAGTCCTCCACGCAGGTCATCACGTCGTCCTTGGGAATGGGCTGGCACGTAACCATCTCGTCGCCCACGTAGCACAGCGCACCATTGGTGGTGATGTAACCGTCGATGAGGTGCTCAATAGCGCCCAGATTGTTGATCCTGCGTCAGCGCGAGGATGGTCGAGGCAGGAATCTCGTGCGTCTGGAAACTCACCAGCGTGCCGTCGATGTCGAAGAATAATGCGTATCTCTGTGTCATATCTTAGTTCTTTTCCGTCATGTATTTCCAATAGCGGCGCGGCATGTCCTGCAACTGCTTGCGGGGGTTCATGCGCTCCTTGATGCAGATGGCCTTGAAGTACGTGCGCCAGAGGTCCTGGAATAGTTGGTCGTTGTCGCTCAGTAGGTCGGCATTGAGTTTGCCGTTCGATAAATCAAACGGCACAGTGGCTTCGTCTACGAAGGTGACGCGGATGGGTGCGGCGTGACCGTCATAGTAATAGCCGTAGTGCCGCTTCGCATCGTAAATCAGCCACGGCTGGTCGTTGAAGCGGTCCTGGAAATGGTCAATGATGATGGGTAGCACGTTATGGTCTGGCGAGACGACGCCCAGATATGTGCCGTCCTTCGCCTTCTGGAAGCGGATAAACTGTTTCATCCTCAGCTGTTCGTGCAACACGCGACGGGCAATGTTCGTCACGGCCAGCACATCGGCATCAGCGAAGTTCCGCGATATATCCCCCTGACGGAACACCTTGCATATATATAGGAATAGCGGCGTGTTCAGTTCTCGCAGTTCCGACAGCCAACTGACGGATATCAGTCGCAGGGCCTCGCGCGTCAGTTTCTTCTCCAGTCCGACCCAAACCCGTCGTGCCTTTTCCTCGTCTGAAGTAACGTGATAGGTATGGTCGCAGAACAACGGCAGCGCGTCGCCTTCCGCCAGCAACTGCTCTGGTTGCTCCTTCAGCGCGAATGCGTCGAACACTGCCGTCAGCAGCCCGTCCATCGTTCCGTCAAACACATATACCGTCATATTGTTGGCGAAGGTATGAAAAAAGCCATCAGCTCAGTCTGTACTGATAGCTACGATGGTATCGCCCTTGTCGAAGGCGGCCTTGATTTCCTTGCCACCTTTCTGCACTTTGCAGAGTGATATGTCGCTGCCCAATGTCTCGCGGATGCGGATTCTACCAATCTGCTTGCGTGTCTCACGACCGGCAACTTCTCCGTGCCACGCTCAATGATGTTGGCACGAACAGGATAAACCTCGTTGTAATACTCATAGATATTCTCTGCCAATTCGCCCAGTGCGGTGCGGATAGCCTCGTCAGCCGATTTGGCTAACGAGTATTCTGAGCAACGTCCGGAGATGGTGCTGGTGGTCAGCTCACCCGTCTGCAGGTTCTTGAAGGTAAGTGCTACCGATGTTATTGCACCATAGTACGTCTTTGTCTCCGTATATTCGCGCCCCTTGCTGTCCTTGCGGTCGTAAGTCTTTACTTTGCGCGAGGCGGTTATATCGGTTATCTGAGCGGTCACCAGGTATTTGGCTGTTTCGCTCTCGTCGTCCTCAACGACCTGCAGTCTTCGAACGTGCGTCAGTCCTGTCGTCACGCAATTCTTAGCCAGCGGTATGTACTCCTCGTTATTAATGTCGGTCACTCTGCCTTCAGCCACATCGGCAATCACACCGAGCACCTTGCCCACAGTCACCTTTTTACTAGCCTCACCCTTCTGATACGTGATGTCTCCTAACTGTACTTTGTAAACAGGGTTTAGTCCATTGTCCTGCGCACTGACACTCAAGCATGCCAGGATGGCGATTAGCACGAATAGATTTTTCTTCATCATATTATTTTAATTAGTAGTTATTTGCCTGCATTTTTATATGACACGTACCAGTCTCTTCTGTTATAGTCGAATTAGTGTCGAGCCGAGCGTGCCGAGCTGAATGGCATAGACATCTTTGTTGCGGCCACTAAGGCTGATGCGGCCCTGCTGTACTGTGGTGTTCTGGAGCACGGTGCCCGAGAGGCTGTAGACAGTGACGTGTGTACCGTCGTCAGCACCGTCGACATAGAGCACGTCGCCGACAAGGCGGAAGGTGACACGTTCGGGCTGGTTCTTGCTCAACGTGGGAATGGCGGTCGGCAGGCCGAGTGCCTCGAGGATTCCGGCGTATGCGTCTATCTCGCCCCAGCCGTAGAAGTTGTTCTTCTCCGTGTATTTGTCCTCGCGCTGGTGTGATGTATTCTTGATAATGTCCTTCACCTGGCTCTGTGTCAGCTTCGGATTGGCTTGTAACCACAGGGCCACGACACCTGCCACATGGGGTGTTGCCATCGAGGTTCCCGAAAAGGTGGCCAGTGCGTACTCGTTGCCGAACTTGGTCTCCTTATAGACCATCAATCTAGCCATTTCGGGATTGGTCAGGACAGGAACTGCCGATACGATGTTGACGCCTGGTGCCACAACGTCGGGCTTGATGCGCCCGTCGAGTGTGGGGCCACAGCTGCTTAAACATGCCAGGGTGCCAGGCTTGCTACCCAGTTCTGCCTGCGTCACGGGTTGTCCGTCAAGGCCCGTCACATACGAGCGGTAGTGCATGGCTCCAACGGCAATCACAGATTCGAAACAGGCGGGTGCTGAAACCGTGCGGGGATATTGTCCGATGCTCTCTGCTGGGTTTACCTGCGAGAATGCATATTCCTCATTCATGATGCTAAGGGCGCCGGCATAGTCGGATGTCATCCTGTAGGAGCCTCCTTCGCTACCATGTAGCCTGACATCGAGGAGCACCGTGATGTCGTCGCTGGCTTGCGGATAAAAGGGCATGTAGGTGAGGGCGTAGAAGTAATTCTCATCTTCATACTTCAACTCTTTGTCGGGCTCTTGCTCAGCATCCCATGCGTTCACCAGGTCGGTGAGGTGCTTCATGTCGACGGTGACCTTCTCACTGCCTAAACTGACATTCAGCACGGGGTTGCCTTCCGACTTCTTCCAGCTGACAAACAACCTTGAGGCGTATGTACCCAAGTCCATATCCATCGTCTCGCCGGCCTTCTTCTCGCGATAGACGTCATGACAGCCTTCGTTGCCTGCTGCCACCACGAAGATGTGGCCAGGCACCTTCAGCATGTTCTCAATGGCCTGTTCAGCTAATGAGCGTGTCTGTTCCCACAATCTGCGCGAGCCATAGCTGAGGTTCACCACGCAGGGCTTGCCCTTGGCATCGGCTTGTTCGAAGAGGGCTTTCAGTGCAGCCACAATCATGATGTCCGTCTGTTCCATTTTAGCACGTAGGCCGAGAGCTGGAAGCTCAGGGAACACCTTTGTCAGCCATTGGGAGACCTCGTATTTCGCTCCGTCGTACATCTCGTTAGGCAATTCGGTCCCCATGATATCGGCTTCATAAGCAATGCCCTGACGGCCACCGAACCGGGTGCCGGCCATGATGCCTGCCACGTGGGAACCATGAGGAACTGAGATGTCCACGGGTGTAGCCGCCAGCACCTTCTTGGGCGAGTCATAGATCACGCCAAGCCGCTCGCCGTCGGCAGATGCCCGACTGATGTCCCAGAACCACGTGATGCGCGAGTTGCCTTCGCTGTCACGAAACATGGGGTGTTGGAAGAGCGTACATCAGTGACATTGATTTTCTGAAGCGACTCGTCAAGCAGTGCCTTAGGCATAGGATTGGCCTCGACACGACTGATGGCCGGCTCTTGGCAGAGAGCATCGAGTCGGTTGGCGGGCACGAGCACAATCCATGCGGGGTCGGCATAGCCCAAGGGTACGCCACCAGCACGGCGGATGGACGCCTCGCCGTCGGCACTCTCCACGAGCACCATCATGCAACTGATTGTCTCTCCAACAGTCTCCGTACCAGTCGAGAGACCGGCACGTTTGGAAGCATGCTCCGCTACTGTACATTGCTGGCGCAACCATGGCGACAACTTTTCACGATGACCACTCTCTGCATAAATGTTCTGGGTGATGACAATCATCATCAGCAGCATCCATTTTCTTGTTGTCAAACTAATTCGTTTCATTATAGAAAATCTTTTCATATCACAAAACAGATTAATGATTTTGCAAATATACGAATAATTGTTTGAAAAATGCTTTCTTTGCACTCAGTTTTAACAAAAGTTGAGTCTCGACCAATTCGCTTGCAAAGATACGAAATAATCCGCATAATCCATACGGCTATGCGGATTTTTATACA
>CADCDY010000027.1 GCA_902800245.1 uncultured Prevotellaceae bacterium | reverse complement strand
GTTTGTGCCTGCATGGATGCCACAGATGGAGCAGTTCTTCCGGATGGTAGTGTTTGATTATCTGTTTGCTAACGAGGATGCCCACATGAAGAACTTTTCTTTGATAAACAGAAACGGCGAGTATTTCCTGGCTCCTGCATACGATCTTATCAACACCTGCATCCATATCCAAAGTGGCAGCGACCTGGGACTGATGGACGGGCTTTCGCCAGATATTGAGAAAAGTGATGTGTATGACAGGACGTTGCATCCCTGCAGGCTGGACGCGGAAAGAATCGGATTGCCGAAGAAACGTGCTGCCTCCGTGCTCGATATGTTTATGGAGATTCCACAAGAGACATACGCACTCATCGACCACTCCTTCCTGAATGACAAGATGAAACGCACTTATAAGCGTGTTATAGAGGAGCGGAAAACACGTTTCATTCGACAGTCAGAATAACTTTAAAAGAAATGACAAGATGATTCTCGTAGTTGATGACGATAAAAATATCCGGCTCTCGCTGAAACTCATACTGGAGCGCAACGAATATGAGGTAGCCCTGGCCGAGGGGCCGAAGGAGGCCATGCAGATAGTCCGCAACACTCCGGCGGTGGAGCTGTTCCAGTTCAACGGCATCCCGCACTACGAGACCATCACGCCCGACTGCCGCCGTGTCCGCGAAGACCTCAGCATCGGCGGCTACCACAACTTTGAGTACGAACTAGAGCGGCTAAAAGAGAAACTGAAATAAAACGAGATAAAAATGAACAAGAGAACCATCATCTCCATCCTCCTCGCCCTCGCCGCAGTGGCGGGGCAGGCGCAGACAAAAGTTTGGGAGAATGTTGTTACGGGCTATGTCAACTCACCCCTCGTCAAAGTCACGAAAGTAGCCATTTACGATGACCGAACGGAGGTGTTCCTTCGTTTTGAACTGCCTCAGGCAGCGGGGCAGTCAGGCCCTATCGCCACCAATCCCACGCTGCAAGCTGACGGGAAGGATTATGCCGTGAAGGGGGCAACCGTTATCACTCTAAATGAACCCTATACCATCCCCGCAGACTGTAAAGTGGACTTTTCCCTACTCTTCGAACCAATCCCCGCCAATACCTATATGATCAGAGTAGAACAGCCAGGTATGTGGATTTCTGCTAACGTTCACGAGGCAGTGACGCAGCCCGCAGGTCTTGCCAATACCTACTGGCGCAACGAGGCTACGGGCGACTGGCTGATAGGCTTCACCAAGCAGCACGTTATTTATAATAATAAGGTGTGGGACATTGTCAACCAGACGGAGAAAAAAGATGTCTATACCATGACGCTCAACGATGGTACTGCTATCAAGGTGGATAAACTGAAGAAGGGGCTGCGCCAGATTACCATCGGCAAGGACAGGGCCATTG
Organism: uncultured Prevotellaceae bacterium; assembly: GCA_902800245.1. Classification (GTDB taxonomy): domain Bacteria; phylum Bacteroidota; class Bacteroidia; order Bacteroidales; family Bacteroidaceae; genus Prevotella. The sequence continues at coordinate 18,966 of CADCDY010000027.1, read as the reverse complement.
CCTGCAGTCCTATAATAGGCACCACCCTGCCTGACTATCCGATAAAGGATACCCGTAAGGGCTTTGTGGACAACGGCTATAATACGAACGACAGCGTGACAATCATCGGCTGGCTGAAGGATATGCCCCAGGAGGCTTGGAAGCAAGATGACTTTGAAGTGACTTTCAAGGATATCCTCGAAGCTGAGGAAAAGGACAATTACGCTAAGATGGACTCTCTGGGTCGCTTTACCCTAAAGATGCCACTACTCAATTCGTCGGAGGTGTTCATCGACTGGGGGCGTTTTCGCCTGAGTTCCGTGTTGGAGCCTGGCAAGACCTACTTCCTTTTGATTGACTGCATGACGGGACACAGGCTCTGGATGGGTAACGATGTCAGAGTGCAGAACGAACTCATGGCCTATCCCCACGCCTGGCCTTCAGAGCAAATCGCAAGAGACCAACGGGGCAAGGTAGATGCGATGGCATTCAAGGCAAAGACCGATAGCAGCCGTGCCGCCGCTACAGCCAGTCTCGAAGAGACTCTCGCTCAGCATCCGAACCTCTCGCAGCGATACATCGACTATGTGAGGGGCTACTATCAGACGACTCAGGGCGAGTCTTTAATGCAGGGCCGATACGCAATGCCGAGATACGAACTGCCGAAGGAATATTTGGACTATGTGAGCGAGGAATGCTGGCAGAAAGCCATCAAACCCTATACACTCTATCGTGACTTCTCTAGTTTCATGGACGACTATCTCGACCATATTATGCGCAACCGGACGTGGAATGTGAATTGGAAATATTCTGATTACTTCCATACATTAGCCTCGAACGATGAAGAACTGGACCTGCTCAACCGATGGAATAACTGGATAATCGATGCTAATGCCAAAGTTGCAGCTGCACCTGAGGGAGAAAGACAGAAGGTGGCTGACAAATTGAACGCCGACAATGACGAGATGATTCAAGAGATTAACAAGATTCTCAATGGTCCGAAAGGTCAGAAAGTACTACGCGGAATTGATCTCATTAAACGAATGAAGCAAGAGGCCTTTGCACTTGACTCTTTAGGTGTAGACCAAATAATCAGGGATATCTGGCTCTCGAAGTTGGTTTATGGCATTATCGACGAAACGCATACCTCTGTATCACCGATGGTTATTGACACGCTGAAGGCGCTGATTACTAATCCTATCGGCATCGAGCGGATAGAGAAGACCAACGGCTACTACCTCGCCATCGAGAACCGCGAGTTCGACAAACTAGTACTGAAATCGTCCGACAACCTTGCAGACCTCTCGGAGGGCGAGGCGCTGCTGAAGAAGATTCTAGAACCGTATAAGGGCAAGTTCGTACTGCTCGACATCTGGGGCACGTGGTGCGGCCCCTGCAAAGAAGCACTGAGTCACTCTACCGAGGAATACGCCCGTCTGAAGGACTATGATATCCAGTATCTCTATCTGGCCAACAAAAGCCCGCAGACGGCGTGGGAGAACGTCATCAAGGAGTATAATGTGAGTGGCCCGAATGTAGCTCACTACAATCTGCCCCCAGAGCAGCAGGCCGCCATCGAGCGCCATCTTGGTGTTCACGCTTTCCCAACGTATAAATTGTTTAACCGTGACGGTGATTTGCTTGACCTGAAAATTGATGCCCGCGACCTCGATAATCTCGCCCGGCTGTTGGAAAGCATGAAATAAACTGCGTAACAACAATAAAAGCATAGTAGCAGGACAATCTGTTGCTATGCTTTTTATTGAGTTACCTACTAGTTTGTTTTGGCTGGAGTATTACATATGGAATCCACGACTCCTGCTTTGCTGTCGTTCCTCCTTCATGTCATGTGCAATGTAAGAAAGTTGTCCTTTCACCCGCTCATGCTCATCATATTTTAAGAAGGGGAGCGAGGTTTTAAGTACTGTGCCAGCAGCTTTCTCCTATGGATCACGGGGACTCCACTGATCACTTCTCACAGTCCCTGCACCACAGCAAGGTCGATGTTCAACTGACGTTACTCGTAATCGTCGATGACTGAGTTGATAAAGTCCATCATGGGCTTGGCGGTTTTGAAGATGGATTCAATCTCGTCAAGCCATTTTTCGCCTTGGTAGAAATCGTCGGGTACCAGGTGCCAACAGCAGTAGTCCTTCATTCGCAGATACTCGATGTGCGCCCAGTCGCGAGGGAATCCTGAAGGGCAGGTCTTCAGCTTTTCCAGTCCGAAACCTTGTGGCTGGTCCCACGAAGACACGTCCGTAGGCGTCTTGAAACTGCTGGCGTGTGGACTTCCGAAATACTTCTGGAATGCCTTGTTCTCCACACATTTCAGCCAATCGTCGGCATTGGCCATGATTTCGTTTCGACATGAGGTCAGGATATTTGTGGGCAACCAGTAGTTGCCACAGGCCACCATACAATGGCCAGGTTCCAGATGCAGGTAATAGCCTCCGTGTAGCGCCTTCTTGCCGTGAGCGGCGATGTAAGCCCCCAAGTGGTTCTTATAGGGGGATTTGTCATTCGAGAATCGCGTGTCACGATTGAAGCGGTAGGTGCAGTCCTTCACACTCAGATGAGCAATCGACGGGTCGAATCCGGCAATCCTTCCAATCGCCAGCTTCACGCCCTCTTCAAAGTCTGCCCTGATGGCGTCATACTCTGCCTTATTGGCCCAGTACCATTCGCGGTTGTTGTTGGCCATCAGCTGTTTCAGGTAATTCAATATTCGTTTTGTATCCATACGTTATAGAATTTCGCTTGCAAAGATACGAAAAAAAGCCTAAAAATGAAAAAAAATATTTTTTCATTCTTTCTTTATTTCTTTTTTTATTATCTTTGCGGCTTGAAATCAATCATTAATTTTTTAGAATATGAATTACTTATTAATCAAATCGAAAAAAACCTTAGCATTAGTAATACTGATGCTGTTGTCTCTCAACGTTGATGCCCAGACGGATGGTCTGGAAATCAAACTACCCGATGGAGTGTTTGTCGTTGTAAATCACCCTGGGGAACTAAAGTCAAAGATACCTGAGAAGATGGTGCAGGCCATCAGGCGGATGAAAGTGAAGGGCGAACTGTCGAACGACGACTTGGGCTTTCTGAGGACACTCGCTGTCAGGTCATCGGTGAGAGACACAACGGGGAATCGCCTCGATCCGTTCTTCGACCTTGACCTGTCGGATGCCTACATACCCCTTCATGGTCTTCTGGGTAGAAGCGATGGTTCCTATATCCCCGACCGTTTCCTAAGTAACTGCTCGCTGTTGCGTACCATTATTTTGCCGTCAAATACCATAAGAGTCGGCGTAGATGCATTCAGCGACTGTCAGAATCTCGTGGAGGTACAGATGCCCTCGAGTGTGAATAACCTGTGTGACCGTGCCTTCAAAGGCTGCAGGTCACTGATGGACGTGGAGTTTTCGAAGTCGCTGAGAACTATCGACGGTGGTTGTTTTGAGGATTGCAAGAAGCTTCAGCGCGTCCTGCTGCCCGACGCTCTGGAGACCATCGGCAGCACAGCCTTTAAGAACACAGCCATCACAAAAATCCATATCCCTGCGAACGTGAAGCACATCGGCGCGGAGGCCTTCAGCGGCACAGCCATCGAGTTTATCGACATTCCCGACGGAATGCAGGACCTCGACGCACGGGCTTTCGAAGGATGCAGGAACCTGAAGGACATCAGCGTGTCCCCACAAAACAGATTTTTTAGCAAAATAGGCGATGTTTTGGTCAACAAGCAGAAGACTGTCATCGTCCGCGTTCCGGTCATGACGGCTGGCGCGTACAAGATACCCGAAGGCATCACGGCCATCGGAAATTATGCCTTCTCAGCCTGTGACAAGATTACCGAGGTGCAGTGTTCCAAAACCCTGACCAAGATTGGTGAAGGTGCCTTCGTCAACTGCTCGAATATGCTCAAGATTGAACTGCCTGCGACGCTTCAGACCATTGGCAGGATAGCCTTCCAGTATTCCGGTCTGCGAAGCATTGACCTCCCCAGCGTCAAGGAACTGGGCGAAGCGGTGTTCTTCCATTGCGAACACCTGAGCCAGGTCAAGCTGCCCATGCTTGAGAAAATCCCGACGTGTATGTTTGAGGGCTGCAAGTCCCTGGTCACCATCGAACTGCCGAAGAACCTGAAGAGCGTCGACCCCGCCGCATTCAAGGACTGTGAGAGCCTGGAGGCTGTTGAATTTCCACAGACCGTCCAAAACATTGGAAAGGAAGCCTTCAATGAATGCAAGGCTTTGAAAATCGTCAAGTTATCACCACTCTTGACCTTTGGCGATGAGTGCTTCAGGGACTGTAAGTCACTCGAAACGTTTGAGTTCCCACAGTCCGTGACGACCATCGGTCACAAGATGCTCTATGGCTGCAAGAACCTGAAGACGGTCACTGTCTTCTGGCCAACTCCCCCGAAGACAAAGAATCTCGCCAACACCAAAGCAACCGTCCTGCGTGTACCTTCTGGAAGTGAGGATCTATACAAGAAGGACAAAGGCTGGAAAAAGTTCAAGCATATAGAAGGTTTCTAACCGATATCGTCCTTGAAATCGAAGGAGAGCTGCTGTTCATCAGCGGCTCGCTTTTGTTGTGCCTTGCTGATGAGCAGGGGACGTAGACGCTCTGGGTGCAGTTCGTTGATGCCGACAATGGGTTGCGAGAACTGCGAGGTCAGTTCGTTGCAGGTGATAAAGTACTTCGCTTTCTTCATCACAACGCCCATCTTCTTTAAGTCATAAGATGTCAGGCGGTTGAAGCGACGGCTATTGACGATGAGCCAGGCGGACTTGGTGCCAAGACCAGGAACGCGCAACAGCTGTTCGTAGTCGGCCGTGTTGATGTCCACAGGGAAGGCCTCAGGGTGCCGCAGGGCCCACGCCAGTTTTGGGTCTACCTCTAAGTCGAGGTTCGCGTGCATCTCGTCGACGATTTCGTCGACTTTAAAGTGGTAAAAGCGTAACAGCCAGTCGGCCTGATACAGGCGGTTCTCGCGCACCAGTGGCGGTTGTTTCAGTACGGGCAGTCGCGGGTCGTAGGTGTTGACGCTGACGTAGCCAGAATAATACACGCGCCGCATCGTGGGCTGACCATAGAGTATCGACGACATCGTGAGGATATCCTTGTCCGTTTCCTTCGTCGCTCCTACAATCATCTGCGTCGATTGACCTGCGGGGACGAATCGTGGCGCATAGCGGTATTTCTTGCGGTCTTCCTTGTTTTCCAGCACACCCTGCTGGATAAGTTTCATGGGTTGGAACACGCTCTTGTGATCCTTCTCAGGCGCCAGTAGTTTCAGCGACTCCTCTTTGGGAATCTCGATGTTCACGCTCATGCGGTCGGCATAGCGGCCGGCCTCGTTGAGCAGTTCCTGTGAACAGCCTGGGATGCTCTTCAGGTGGATATAGCCGTTGAAGCGATGAACGGTTCTAAGGTCGCGGGCGATGGCAGCGAGGCGCTCCATCGTGTAGTCGGGATTGCGCACCACGCCGCTGGATAAAAACAGTCCCTCGATGTAGTTGCGACGATAGAACTCCATGGTGATTTCCTCTAGTTCACTGACGGAGAGTGTCGCCCGCTTGATATCGTTCGAGCGGCGGTTGATGCAGTAGGCGCAGTCATACATGCAGTAGTTGGTCAACATCACCTTCAATAGCGAGATACAGCGCCCGTCGTCGGCAAACGAGTGGCAGATGCCCACGCCGCCCACCGTCGAGCCCACCATGCCTTGCTTGCCTTTGCGCACAGTGCCGCTCGACGAGCACGACACGTCGTACTTCGCCGACTCTGCGAGTATCCGCAGCTTTTCCATCGTCTGTTCTGTCAGCATACTTTATGATTCAAACATTCCCCAGATACACATACCTGATGCCCTCGTCCTCGGCGATGAGTTTAGCGGCCTTTAGCGTCGTGATGGGCGTGGGAGGCGTGTCCTGCATCTTATAGCGGGGGAAGAAACGACTGAAATGCAAAGGAGCCTCAGCGAGGCCTTTTTCATTCAGCCAGCGACACATGCAGCGAATCATATCCATATCATCATTTAAGTCTGGAATGACGAGGTTGGTGATTTCCACCCACACTCCCGCCTGCTTCATGTCGAGGATGGTGTCGAGGACGGGCTGCAGATGGCCACCGCTTACCTTCATATAGATATCGTCGCTGAAGGATTTGAGGTCAACGTTGGCGGCATCGAGATACGGCAGCAAGTCGCTTAGCGGTTCCTGACAGACATAGCCCGCCGTTACGAGGATGTTCCAAAGACCTGCCTCATGCGCCAGTCGTGCACAATCGATGATATATTCCAGATAGGTCAGCGGCTCAGTATAGGTATATGCGATGCCAGGACAATGATGTTTCAGACATAGCGCAACCACGTCCTCAGGCGAGAGTTCGTAATAATTGACATCGGCAGGCGACACCTGCGAAATATCGTGGTTCTGGCAGTTCAGACAGTGGAAGTTACAGCCCGTACAGGCCAGCGACAGACACGTCGTGCCAGGATGGAAGTGGTACAGCGGCTTTTTTTCTATCGGGTCAATGGCCGACGAACAAGGTTTACCATACACCTCGCTAACAAGCACACCATTTTGATTCCTTCTACTACGGCAAATACCCGTCCTGCCCTCAGCGATGCGACAATGGTGCGGACAAAGCGTACACTCCACCCGTCCGTCCTCTAACCGCTTATAATACCTACATTCCATCAAAATACTATCGCTTCGTAAACGTAAAGTTCGGCGTCGCGCCAGCCGTCCCAGCCCAGTCCAGCCTTGTCCTGCGAACAATGTCCCACGAATTCTTCTTTGGTCCAGTTCACCTCGTCGGCCACCTGCGGCAGGAATGTGCCGCTACGATAACCCTTCTTGATATAGATGCCATGACGATGCAGTTCGAACTCGTCCAGACTCTGGATGCGACGCATGGGCGTGAGCACAGAAATCTCGATGTCGAGGTCGTTCAGTTCATCGCGAGTGACTGGCATAAACCGCGGATCCTCAAAGGCTGCTGCCCGCGCCATCTCTGCTACTATTTCATGCAGTGGATAGTCCTCACCAAAATGTCCGATGCAGCCACGTAAATGGCCGTGCTTGTGTAGCGAGACAAAGGCACCGCATTTAGAGGTGAGAGGTGAGAGGTATGAGGTAAGAGTTGGCTGCGCGATGGGCTTGCCGTCCAATGAATCGCGAATGCTGTTGAAAGCAATGTTCTTCAGCATACCTTTGTCTGCATCTGACAGCACAAAGTCCGTGTTCGTCCGTGTTTGTCCGCTGCCATTATTTCCGTTGCGCAGGATGGCGAACGAATGATACCCAACAACCCTATTATGGTCGTGATTGTCGATGTCGCCTGAGTTCTGGTACATCAAGTGCTTCACCTCGTACTGCTTGTCGAGCATCAGCATTAGCGTGATGATGGCAAACTCGCCACAGGCACTCGTATGCAGGTTGCGCTTCCCACTTCGTGCATTGGCATTGATGGCCGCAATAAACTCCTCCACGTTGCCGCTTTCTACTGCCTTACCCGTCCGTGCATCCACCTCGTAGGCATCCTCATACGACGGATAGTGCGAGAAGTCGCTGCTGATCACAAAGAGGTTCTCGTCCGTAAAGTACGGCTTCAGCACATGAGAGAGCCGTTTCAGTTTGTTGTAATCGTTCGTCGAAATAACAATTGGCACAATGGGCGGCACTTCAGTCGAAGTGATAAGTGATGAGTGAAGAGTGAAGAACCTTTGCAAGAACGGCAACTGCACCTCCAGACAATGCTCCCTATCATGTGCCTCCGGCCTATAGCGGAACACAGAATCCGTTTTATCCGTTCCATCCGTGTTCGAAATATTATTCGTGTTCGTTAAAGCAACAGCCGTTTCGTGGTCCACTTTTACCTGTCCTAATGGTGTCGCATAATAGTCCGCCTCTGTGTTCACCGATGCCCCGTCGAGCCATTCGTGGTGACTCGGTCCTAACAGGAAAATCCGCTTGTACTGCTTCTTCGGGGCTATCGCCATATACGCTGATGCCGCCACATTGCCTGAGAAATAATATCCAGCATGAGGCACTATCACCGCAGCCACATTACTATACTTCGCACCGTTACGATGCAGTGCCAAAAAGCTGTCCACTTCCTCGCTCAGTTCTTTGGCATCGCCCGTATAGAACCGGTTCGCCTGTGTCGCCGGCCTCACCACAGGAGCCTGCGTCTGTCCCTTACATCCGTTCATCATCATCGTTGTTGTTAGGATTAGTATAATCGTCTTGATGCTCATGCTACTTTATCAGCTTCTCTATCTGTTTCTCCGTAGCCTCAGGCAACAGTTTGCTAAGATGCGCCTTCATCCGCTCGAACGACTCCTCGGGTGTCCGCTCACATCGACACATCTCGCGCCCTAACAGCCGCTCTGGTGTTGTCAACAGCGACCAGCCCCAGCCGTATTCGCGTCCATGCTTGTCAGTAGGATACACGAAGTCCTCAGTTACGATGCGGCAGGCCATCTGCAGACGCGTCACGTAGCCGTCGAACCTGCTCCGCATCTTGGGACCATCGAAACCACAAGCCGCACGCAGTTCTCTCGTAATCAGACTGCCGTGCTCAGCCAATGTCAACAGAATGGTTTCCTCGATGCTGCCCTCAATAGGTGCAGGCCGACTATAGCGGCGATAGTTGCACAGGTCCGGCCACCAATCGCGACTGACGAATCCCGCCTTGCCGGCAAAGAACTTGCCATATACGCAGCACCCCTCCGTCACGATGGGACCTTTCCACTTCCACAGCGGCCAGTCCCATCCGCCATCATCGAACACCACGTATCGATTGTCCTCATCAACGACATCCTCAGCCGAGTAGCCGCGAATCCCACTGTCCAGAAGAGGCAAAAAGCCAACCTCCTGGATCAGTTCCATCAGCTCTGGACAACTGTGTATCTCTGCGCCCCTCATTAATAATTATCTTTGATGACTTTTGTCACGACTCGGCCATCCAAGCAAGCTTGGCGGCTCTCGCTGCTTCAAAAGTTTTCTGCCTTAATCTGGAAGTAGCTCTGCGGATGGTCGCAGGTAGGACAAACCTCAGGCGCCTTCTTGCCAATGACGATATGGCCGCAGTTGCTGCACTGCCAGATCACATCACCCTCGCGAGAGAACACCACAGCATCCTCTATGTTCTTCAGCAGCTTGCGATAACGTTCCTCGTGGTGCTTCTCGATGGCACCCACCAGTTCGAACTTCTCGGCAATCTCGTCGAAGCCCTCCTCACGGGCTTCCTTGGCCATACGGGCATACATGTCCGTCCACTCGAAATTCTCGCCATTGGCAGCATCCGCCAGGTTCGTAGCCGTATCACTCACGCTGCCGCCGTTCAGATACTTATACCACATCTTTGCATGTTCCTTCTCGTTGGCAGCAGTCTCCTCGAAGATCGAGGCAATCTGCACAAACCCGTCCTTCTTGGCGCGCGAAGCAAAATACGTGTACTTGTTCCTTGCCATACTTTCGCCGGCAAAAGCCTCCTTGAGGTTCTGCTCAGTCTTTGTTCCTTTCAGTTCTTTCATAAGTCTCTTAATTTGTTGGTTATAAATATATGCTGTTTGCAATATCGTTATCTGCTTTGATAGCGTTGTCCGATGATCTCCCAGTCCACAATCCCCCAGAGCGCAGCCAGGTGGTCAGGTCTGCGGTTCTGATAGTCCAGATAGTAGGCATGCTCCCAGACGTCGAAGGTCAGCAGTGGTTTCAGCCCTTTCTGAACGGGATTGGCAGCATTCGGTTCCTGCGTAATCACAAGTTTGCCATCCTTGTCTGCCGATAGCCAAACCCAACCAGAGCCGAACAGCGTAGCTCCGCCCTTCTGGAATGCCTCCTTGAAAGCCTCGAACGACCCAAAGTCGCGCACGATAGCCTCAGCGAGTTTACCTGTAGGTGCATTATTCGCCTTCGGAGCACAGAATTGTCCGAAGTACAGTTCATGATTCAGTATCTGCCCTGCATTATTCAGGATGCCGCCCGTCGCCTTGCAAACGATTTCCTCCAGCGTCATCTCCTCGAATCCGCTTCCAGGCAACAGCCCGTTCAGATTATTCACATACCCCGCCAGATGCTTCCCATGATGAAACTCCAGCGTCTGTTTGCTAATCACCGGCTCCAACGCTTCCACGGCATACGGCAGCACCATCAATTCAAACTTTCCCATATCTCTATATTTGATGATTCACACTTCATTTAGAATTCACACGAACTTCAGGAAGGCCTCAACCTGATCCTTCAGCGCAGTTTTCTTCTCATCGCTGAGAATCATGCGCCCTTCCGTCCAAGCCTCCATATTTAGCACGATACCTGTCTGCTGCTCCATCACGTCGGCTTTGATAAACGTGAGTAACTCCGTCAATTTCTCACGACATTTGGCTGTAGCCATCTTGCCGCCAGCACCACTCAGGGCAACCTTTTTGCCATTAATCACGGTAGGCGTCTCATAATCGCCTGCCACCAATGGTCGCGACAGCCAGTCGAACAGGTTCTTCACATGGCCAGGATAGCTGAAGTTATACTCAGGCGAGAACACCCAAAGCGCATCAGCCTCTTTCACAACGGCCCGCAGACGGCCCACAGCCTCAGGTTCTGGGAACTCGATATCCTGATTGATCAGCGGCACATCCTTATAGTTCAGGTAAGTCACTTCGGCGCGTGCGCCAATCATCTGCTCAGCCTCGCGGGCCAGTTGTCGGTTGAAGGAACCTTCCCTCAGCGAACCGACGATAAAAAGGATTTTCTTCATCATACAAACATTTAACTCAACGTCGGCAAAGTTACGAATACTTTCTGAGATTTCCAAACAAAGTGGCAGAAATGTTTCGCTGGTCGAGGGCGGTACTTATATAATAAGGTATAAAGCCATCGGGATGCCTTAGCGAGTCATTCGCTAAAAGCATCCCGACCATGCTATCTTTCCCTCACCTAATCACGACCTTCTTGCCGTCAACGATGTTGAGGCCCTTCTTTGGCGTTGCCAGTTTCTGACCTGAGAGACTATAGATGACGGGAGTTGTGGGGTTGAACGTCTGCTGCGTCATCTCTTTGATGGAAGTAAGGTCCTTCTCGACTATATTCTGGAACAGATTCCAAGCAGGTGTTGCCTCATACTTGGCCTTTGTGCCAATAGGAACGTATAGCGTCGCAGTGGTGAATTCAACATATTGATCATCTACAAAATATCCACCAAATACGTCTTTGTATATCTCAAAGGGATCTTCTATATATGAAAATACTTCTTTCAAACAGGCGCATCCATAAAAAGCCATTGTTTCAATACTCGTCACCGAATCGGGGATGCTGACGGATGTCAGACCAGTACACCACTCGAAGGCGCCACCTTCTATACTCTTCACACCGTCTGGAATGGTTATGGCTGTCAGGCCAGAGCACCCATGGAAAGCATCACCTCCGATTGTCGTCACCGAACTGGGAATGATGGTGTTCTTACAGCCTACTACCAGTTTGTTTTCTGCTGTCATGATAATAGCATTGCAATTCTCACGGGAGTCATAAACCTCATTATTGCTATCAACCTCAATGCTTTCCAATTCGCTGCAACCACCGAACACATCATATCCCAGACTTGTCACAGAGGAGGGAATGGTGATGGAGGTTAGGCCGCAATCCTCGAAAGCCCACCTATCGATAGATGTCACGGAGTTGGGAATGGAAATAGAAGTCAGGTTGCCACAACCCCCGAAAGCCCCTTCACCAATGCAAGTCACCGAGTTTGGAATAGTCATGGCTGTCAGACCACTGCCAGAGAAAGCGCCAGCACCAATGTTTGTCACCGAGTTGGGAATGATAGTGTTTTTACATCCTCCAACCAATGTGTTGGAATATGATTCGATAATAGCATTACAATTCTCACGGGAGTCATAGTGCTTGTTACCTTCTTCTACCGTCAATGACATCAGGCTGCTGCACCCCGCTGCAGGATTACTATTAATCCGTTTGACAGATTTAGGAATAGTCAAAGAAGTAAGGCTGCTACAATAAACGAATATATTAAATATTGATAATCAATTACTTACGCTTTAAACGGTAGAAAAGTGGATTGGAGACTATGGATTGTACGAAATGAAAGCATAGATTTAACGTATTTAACTTTTGTTGGGCTATCGTGATATGGTATATGAATGTCACCATTGTAGCATAAATAGGAATTCCATGAGTATGGAGACTCTGGAAATGAAAGATGAAGACTTAATAAGTTGGTCTTTCAAATAATCTTCATTTTGACTTTGTTGCGATGGTTATTCTTATTTAGCAGATAATTACAATTTTTCTTTTATAAAGCGATACAATAACACAGCACTTCCAAATGAACAGGTCTTATGATATCCATTTGCTTTGTTTGGATTTGCAAAATCGCCAACACCTTTTATCCAAAGAGCATTTTTTTGAGTTTTACCTGATAATAATTTTGAAGTAAGGTATAATCCAAATCCTTCCATATCTAATCCCTCTAACTTACGATCACTTTCTTGCAACTCCTTAACAACTTCTGGAGAAGTTACCACATAAGGTCCACAACATGTTGCAGACCATTGGACTTGATACGAATCTCTCTCATCGACAAGTAAATTTGCCTTCTTTATCTTTGACATAATGGCCGATTGTGTATCATCATCTTCTATTAATTCCTGCATAGGAAGAGACAGCCTTGTCGATGCTTCTATTTGGTGAATCTCTTTTATTAGTTGTACAGTGCCATCTATATCTTTTAACTTGCCTGATGCATAGTCCTGAATAGACGATGCTACAAGTATATCTCCAAGCTTCAATTGATTTGAAGGGAAGCCCGCAGAAAATCCTGTCATAAATACGGTATCTACATGAAAGAGTGTGTACATTAGAGTCGTCAATACTGAAGTGGGGATAACACCTGGACGACCTGCCATCGCAGCTACAACACGTATATCATTATTGTTTGCCGTGGTGACTACAGTGCTCTTGAATTGAAATGGCACATCTTCCTCCACGTGAATTCTTTGCCATTTGTTTTCACCGCCAAAAGCCTCAATCATTTGCTTAAATTCTTCAGAAAGAGCGCATATTACAGCTATATCATATTTGTTCCTGTTTTGAAGTCTACTCTCTATTGAATCTTTACACCTAATGGAATAATTAACAGCATATTTAAGTTGATTTATCCATTCTGCATCACCTTGTTTGCATTGGATGACATTGAAGAGAAGAGACTGAAATTCTTCTTTTTCTTTATTATAGGCGTTTGCCTTTTCTGTCAATCCAATTATCTGAGCTGGAACTTTCACTCTTCCGTCTGCTGACATTATTTCACGAATGAAACTCAATCCTCCCTCTTCTTGTGGTTCTTCGTTTTCAAATAAAGGAAGAACAAGATCCAGCAGAACAAGATCGAAATAATCCTTTGATATCGCCTTTCTTCCATTGGCAACACTCTTTGCGACCTCAATATCATTTTCATGAAGGTCACATCCCTCAACAAGTACCTGTTTAATTTTGTCGATTTTTCTGTCAGAATCGTCGAGAATCAGTATTTTTATCATATTATCGAATGAATATAATTAGTTAATTGTTTCTTCCAATCACTTTTTTTGAAAGAAAAGAAGATAAAACCATCATAACTATCAGGATTATCATCTTTCAGTTCTTTATCAAGCTGGCTGATACTTTTACCATCAAAATTTTCAAACATAGTGACAACTTTCACTTTTGTAGGAATATCACGTAGGTACATACCTTCTAATATTCTCTTTCCAGCCAAGGTTTCTGGAACGCCTCCATTTTCTTCTATGTTGACGTCAAATGTCGACATAGATATATCTAAGAGAATGAGAAAATAATCATTATAATGCCTATATATTTCTTCAATGGCAGAATGGTATGACGATTTCTCAACAATCACCATTGCAGGAAACTCTTTTAATATTTCCTTCTTTATTTCATCTGCTTTTTCTGGTAAATCTTCCACCAAGAGCAACTTTTTCATATGCATATTTCCTTTAAGTTCAATACTACAGACGCAATACATTTACCATTCTCTGCTTTTATTTCTAGCAAATTTCTTTCACAACCAAGCTCTGCTTTAATTATTTTATTTACTTTAACCAACCCGCTTCTTCCCTCCATTTGGAGCCGGCTTTCAAGTTGTAGCATTTCTTTAAACTTGGCATTCAGAGAATCTTCATGTTCGCTTATATTATTTTCAAATGTTAGTATTACATTGTTTCCTTCTCGAACAAGAGAGATTCGGAATGGCCTTGGGCTTTCTACTTTACTGTAACTAAACATATTATTGTAGAAAATGGTAAGCATATCTGATATATGAATCACATATTCTGATTTTATGACAATATCATTTTCGAATCCTTCAAATGATAAGTCTTCTATAATGTTCGGATACATTTTTGATGTTATTTGCCAAACTGCCTGCATTTGCTTAACAAGGGAAAAATTTTCAAACTTTGCATCTTGTAGATAAAACCATTTTTCTATGTGAGCTATTTTCTGAATCGTTTCGGTCCTCGCATTTATCACAGCTCTATTTAGTTCATCAAAAAAATGACGCTCTGCAAATACTTGAATGTCCTGAGATAAATTGTCCACAAGTTTATTAAGTGTATTTTTCAAATTGTCATTTATCTCCTTTCGTATATTTACGAGACTACTATTAGCCATTTTTAGCATATATTCCATAAGGACCATACAAAAATGGTTATAATCTTCTGTTTTTGTATTTGAGTAAACTGTTGCATAGCACATGTCATCAGGAGTTAGTCTATAATCGAACATGCCCTTATCAGTATCTTCGATTTTAATTTGAAGCGCATTCTCTTTAAATGAATCAATAGCATGGTTAACTCCAATGGAGAATTTCTCAAGCATCTTAGTGAGGTCAAGATGCTCCGTTTGAGTTAATCCATATTTTTTCACCCAGTAATTTGTTGGAATGTACTTATTATTGACTGTGGTCAACAATAGATGCAATCCATCATATCCAGATCTTAACACTCCCTCCAAAACCCCATGACGAATTCGAGTGCTTAAGTATGTCTTTAGGCCAAACTTACTAAATAGGAACTTATCGCGAATCACGGTAAATACTTGGCAAGCAGAATCTATAAAGGCTTTACTTGTGAACTTTACCTTCGTCCTGATAAGTGCTCTATCTTTATTTATGTCTGTCCAGTCAGAAATAGTGTTAACAATATAATATGAATTGGTTTGACCAGAATTGGCAAACTGATTCCGAAATTGATTATATAGGCCTTCGTGTTCAGCAAACTCATATTTCATGAGAGCCGCCTGATTTACATATATTTTGCTTTCGTCTATTTTCCTAATGTTTTGGTATACTATCATTGTGTCCACTATTTCCTGATTGAGAGCTTTATAATCATCTATCCGAGGAGAAGTGTTTAGTGTCGTGAGATATTGAGATATCTTCTGCTGTTCTTCCAACATCTTCTTTGTGCTGGTAATATATAGCATATGTCTCAAAATGTCTTCAGAGGCAAGAAGGAATAAATACAGCTCAACTTTTTCTGGACTATTTTTCATTTCTGTATCTAATTCTGGTATCAAGTCAGATACCAGTTCTACATCTTTATAGTTACAAAATCTCTCAAGTAGAGCACTCTTCTTTTCATCTTCTGTTGCATTTAGGAAAACAAAGAGCTGAAGATCCAATCCATTTTTCACACCTTTCTTATACTTCTCATGATACATAGAATTAATCAAGTCTGATGTCATAATCTGGCTGACATATGCTTTCCCTTTCAGATAGTAATCTACATAGAATGTTATGGCATCTTGCTTTTTATTCAATTTGACAAAGCATCTAAAAATATAATTTATGGCACATTGTACGATTGGAAGAACTATGTTGTTCTCAATCAATACAGTCTGCCATAAATTCAATGCAGATTCATAATCTTCATTTTTGAATGCGATTTTTGCAGAATCTACATCTACAATATATTTTGCAATTTCATATGAATCAGAAACATCATCAGAATTTCTCTTCTTTTGATAATCAAGTGCTGAATAGAATCCAACTTTCGACAATCCTGAATCTATATAGTCGTCTTTTTTCTTCGCATCATCATATATTCCACAATACATTGGGTCAAAGCAGGTAAGCGAAAGGTATTTCAGATTTTTATTCGCAGTTTCATACTCACCTGAAAGATAATAGTCTAAGCCACATGCTATTCCAAGACCATAAATGTTTTTGTCTATCTGATACAAAGAATTTAGAATGTCTTCATTCTCAGAACTTGTCATTGCATCATATAAAAGATGTGTGATTTGGTTCAGTATAGAATCATTATTAGAACAAATCGGAGTGTATCTTTTACCTAAGGAAATCATAGACCTACAATAGATTTTTAGAATATCAAAATGTGAATTGTCATTAATCACAAACGATTTGCATTTCTCACTACAGGTAAGATATTCTCCTTTGTAGTAAAGATCCAATATTTCTACATAATCACGATTAAAGTAATCTACAGACAGGTATTTGGCATTAGTATATGCCACCAAAGAAGATAATAGTCGGTCGTTAGTTTTCCTATAAAATTTAATAGCCAATGCAGATGCAAGATGTTTACCAAGCAAATCTTCACTCTTGGCAAAGTATGCTTTAATCAAATAAGTAAAGATGTTATATCGATCTATCAAAGAGTTTGTTGCCTCCATTATTAGAACTGGCGACAAATCTTGCGATTCAAATGTCTTATAGAAATTTAGTCTAAAAAGATAATAACTATAGCGATCCTCTTGAAAAATGGTTCTGTTTAGTTTGAATTTGTTCTCAAGCTCTGAATCATACGCAAAAGCTGAATAGGATTTAGAACATCTTTTATATAGATATGACAACAAAAAGGTCACAAACCCATGCTTTGCATCTTTTTTTGCTTTATTTACCTCGGTCAAAAGTTCAAGGCTTTTTTGTTCGTTTCCAGAATAGCTATAAATTAGCAGCTTAGTTTCGTAATACCATATACTTACCCCAAACCTATGCTTAGCTTTTTCGAGAATAGAAAGGGCTTCGTCATAATATCCACTAATTACAGATTTCTCAATTTGGTCTCTTATTGAAACATATTCAGATAAAACATTATGATGTTTGCTAACAAGAATATACAGCCAATTAAAGTCTCCGAGAATATTCTCCGAGCGAAAGAAATAGCTGTTACCTTCTCCAAGTTCATCAATGTCTTTGGGAAACAAGTTACCCCAAAGTAGACTTTTGTAATGAGAAGAAACCTTAAATAATGATTCCAAAGATTGTGAAAGAATAGGGCCTGTGACTTTGTATTTCATCAAAGCAGCTGTTCTAGCACATTCTTTCTTGTCTTGTCGAGCATTTAAGAATTGCTGTACTACATGATAAACAGGAACGTCCTTTTGTTTTACGATCTTATGTTTCATTATTTTCAAATTGATTATGGGTCTCTAACATTATTGATTACCAATCTAAATGTTCTCTTTTCAACGTAAACATTGAATGACAAATTTAGTGCATCACTTTTTCTTCTTCGCATTTTATCTGCAAAGATAAACAAAAACTTCAATAAACGAAAGAAAATAGATAGTTTTACGTTTTTTTATTATCATTTATTCAAACAGACAAGATTATTTGATCTTTTGATATTAACTGGGAATAGAACGTATACCCGTCTTTAATATTCAGCCCCACACGTCATTGTGACGGATGGGGCTGGGTGGTTTACGCTATCGAGCGAATTGTGATAATATTATCAGAACCCTGGTTCGGCCGGGCCGCGCAGGAAGGTAATCCAGCCGTCGGGGTCTTTGACGTAATAGCCTTGGATGCGGAGGGAGGTGGCATCGGCGTAGGCGAAGGTGAGGGCGCAGGAGTAGGCCATGTAGTCGCGCGCGACATCGTCGTATGTGGCGGTCAGTTGCAGGCAGTTGCGCTTCTCGCCGCTGTTGCCCTCGGGACTCCAGTATCTCAGCTGCCACGTCCCTGTGAACTTGCCGTTCAGTTCCACGTCCTGCCAGTCGGTGTATTGTTCTTTACCGTCGATGGTGACGAGCTTGCGGGTTTGCCACTTGCGCATTCCCGTCAGTGTGCCGTCGGCCTGAAACGTGAGGCACTCAAAGTAACGCTGCGTGTCGCTGATGTTCTCGTAATGCCATGTGCCGACCATGAGCGGCCCGTACTGCTCGTTCAGCTGCACGGTCTTTTCGTGAGCCTCCGGGTCGGCATATCTTGGTTCATCGCTGCCGCAAGAGGCGAATGCGAGGGCGGCAATCAGGAGGAAGAGAAGTTTTGCTTGTTTCATTTTGCTTGCGCCTTTATGTAATCAAGAAGAAAGAGCACTTCGGCTTGGCTGTCGAAGTTGTAACGCTTATAGTCATCATACGTAAGCAGGATGTCCGGAGTCAACTGCTTGGCACATGGGTCATCGGCAGGAAGGAACAACTGCATGGAGTTGGAGATGGAACCTTCGAGCTTTGTCCGTGGAAGTATGAACTGAGTCACTTCCATGTAGGTGTTTGGGGCTTGACTGCTTGGAACACCGACGATCTTCGCACCCATCTTCCAAAGATAGAACATGTAATGAAAGGCTGCGCTATACGTGTCGGCATCGGCCAGCACATAAATATGCTTGGGTGTATAAACGGGTCGGCCGTTCTGCTTGGCGAGTTTGTCTTGTATGCAACTCATGCTGTTGCTAACGAAACGTGTGCGGGTTTCGTCTGTGACAGCCTGCGTCTTCTCGTCACTCTCATAGAAGGTATAGTCGCCAAACTCATAGTTCGTGTGATAACGGGCATTGAACTGTTCGAGTGTCGTGTTGAGTTTCTGTATATAGAGCGGCGACAGCAGGCGATAGAGATAGTTCTGGAAGTTCTTTTGCAGATAGCCGTCGCCCCACAACTGATAGAGTGTGGGGTAAGTGATGGGCGTCCATCCTCCGCCGTTGCCTCT
>CADCDY010000026.1 GCA_902800245.1 uncultured Prevotellaceae bacterium | reverse complement strand
GCATTGATGAGTGCCACACCTGCCGAGTCGTAACCACGATACTCGAGCCTACGAAGTCCCTTAATCAAAATAGGATAAGCGTCCTGCTTTCCTATGTATCCAACTATTCCACACATATTATCTTTATCGTTATGTCATGTTTTATTTTCGAGTGCAAAGGTAAGTTTTTTGGGGGAAACAGCCAAAAAATATAGCGATTTTCTTTGTTTTTTGCTCACTTATTCGTACCTTTGCAGCCATTATTAATAAATTAATAATCGGAGAAAGAAAATGAAACCAACCGCAATCTTGCTTCTGCATTGCCCTGACCAACAGGGTATCATCTCAGAAGTGACCAGATTTATAACCGACAACAAAGGGAACATCGTCTACCTGGATCAGTATGTTGACAAGGTGGAGGGTATGTTCTTTATGCGCATAGAATGGGAACTCGACGGATTCCTGATTCCCCGTGACAAGCTATACGACTACATCACCACGCTGTATGCCCAGCGCTACCAGATGAAGTTCAGCCTGTATTACAGCGACAAACGCCCACGAATGGCTATCTTCGTCTCGAAGATGAGCCACTGTCTGTACGACCTGCTGGCGCGCTGGAAGGCCGGAGAGTTCAACTGCGACATACCGTGCATCGTCAGCAACCACGACGACCTGCGCTATGTGGCCGAGCAGTTCGGCATTCCCTACTACGTATGGAGTATCAAGAAAGACCACTCGAACAAGGCCGAGGTGGAGCAAGCTGAGATGGAACTGCTGAAGAAGGAGGATATCTCGTTTATCGTGCTGGCCCGCTACATGCAGATTATCTCGGACGAGATGATTGCCAAGTATCCACACCACATCATCAATATCCACCACTCGTTCCTGCCGGCCTTCATCGGTGCCAAGCCTTATCATCAGGCTTACGAGCGCGGTGTGAAGATCATTGGTGCGACGAGTCATTACGTGACAGCCGAACTGGACGCAGGCCCTATCATCGAACAAGATGTAACGCGCATCACACACAAGGATACGCCTGAGAGTCTTGTGCTGAAGGGTAAGGACTTAGAGAAGATAGTGCTGAGTCACGCCGTCAGCAAGCACATCCAGCGCAAAATCTTGACGTATAAGAATAAGACGATTATCTTCTCATGAACGTAGCAATAGTAAAATATAACGCAGGAAATATCTATTCGGTAGTGAACGCACTGAAGCGGCTGGGCATTGAACCCCTGCTGACGGATGATGCCGAGCAACTGAAAAAGGCCGATAAGGTGCTATTTCCAGGACAGGGCCATGCTGGCGAGGCGATGAGCTACCTGAAGGCTCGCCGACTGGATGAGGTCATTCGCGACCTTCGTCAGCCCGTGTTCGGCATCTGCGTAGGTCAGCAACTGCTGTGCCGTCATTCTGAAGAGGGCGACACGCAGTGCATCGGAATTTTCGATGCCTACGTGAAACGTTTCCAACCTCAGCGCCACGAAGACAAGGTGCCGTGTATGGGGTGGAATGAATTAGAGGTGAGAGGTGAGTGGAGAGAGGTGAGAGATTACCAAGTTGACCCGTTGATGGAAGGTCTGGGTGAGCATCCTTACGTATATTTCGTGCACAGCTTCTACGTGCCTACGTGTGCAGACACCATTGCCACCGCCGACTACATCCTGCCCTACTCTGCCTCGATGCACAAGGACAATTTCTATGCCTGCCAGTTCCACCCCGAAAAGAGTGGCCGCGTGGGCGAAAGAATCATTAGAAACTTTATTGAATTATGATAGAACTCATTCCCGCCATCGACATTATCAACGGTCAGTGTGTACGACTGACCAAGGGCAACTACGACCAGAAGACGGTTTATGGTGAGCCTTTGGAGATGGCTCAGGAGTTTGAGCGCATCGGATTCCGTCGACTCCACATGGTCGATCTCGACGGTGCCAAGTCGAAGCATATCGTCAATGGCCGTGTGCTCAGAGGTTGCGCCTCTGAGACCCAACTCGTGATTGACTTTGGCGGAGGCATCAAGACCGATGCCGACTTGGAGGAAGCCTTCCGTTGCGGTGCCCAGATGGTGACGGTGGGAAGCATTGCCGTCACACAGCCCGAGCTATTTATGGGCTGGCTCGAGAAATACGGTCCTGAACGGATGATTCTGGGAGCCGACGTGCGCAACGGAAAAATCAGCATCAACGGATGGAAAGAAGACTCTGAGGAGGACTTGTTGCCATTCCTGAAGAAATACATCGATGCTGGCGTCAAGAATGTGCTGTGTACAGAGATATCGAAAGACGGCACGCTGGCAGGGCCCGCCATCGAACTATATAGTAAGGTAATGGAGGCCTATCCCCAACTGCATCTCATTGCATCGGGCGGCGTCAGTTGCATCGACGACATCAAGGCCTTAGACCTGGCGGGCATACCGGCTGTCGTCTTCGGCAAGGCCATCTACGAAGGTAAAATCAATTTAGAAGAACTATGGGACTGGCAAAACGCATAATACCTTGTTTGGATGTCAAGGACGGTGAGACCGTCAAAGGCGTCAACTTCGTCAATCTCCGCTCTGCAGGTGACCCCGTAGAGCTGGGAAAAGCATACAGCGAACAAGGTGCCGACGAGTTGTGCTTCCTGGATATCACCGCCTCGTTTGAGGGTCGCAAGACGTTTACCGAAATGGTGACCCGCGTGGCCGAGACCATCAACATCCCCTTTACCGTAGGCGGTGGCATCAACGAGCTGAAAGACGTCGAACGACTGTTGTATGCCGGTGCCGACAAGGTGAGCATCAACAGTGCCGCCATCCGTCGTCCGGAACTCATCAACGAGATTACCACACGGTTTGGTAGTCAGGTGTGTGTCGTTGCCATCGACGCCCGACTGGATGAAGACGGTTGGCACTGCTACCTGAAAGGTGGGCGCGAACATACGGAGCGCGGACTCTTTGAATGGGCCCGCGAAGCTCAGGAACGTGGTGCGGGAGAAATCCTGTTTACGAGTATGAACCACGACGGCACGAAGAACGGCTATGCCAACGAGGCCCTGCGCGAACTGTCGGATACGCTGTCGATACCCATCATCGCCAGTGGCGGTGCTGGATGTAAAGAGCATTTCCGCGACGTGTTCACCGAGGGTCATGCCGACGCAGCACTTGCCGCCAGCGTGTTCCACTTCGGTGAGATTCCCGTGCCAGAACTGAAACAATATTTAAAACAAGAAGGAATAAACGTTAGAATATGAAGATAGATTTCGACAAGATGGACGGGCTGGTGCCTGCCATCATACAGGACGCAGAGACGAAGAACGTGCTGATGCTGGGCTTTATGAACAAGGAAGCCTACGAGAAGACGCTGGAGACGAAACACGTTACGTTCTGGAGCCGTACGCGTCAGACCTTGTGGACCAAGGGCGAGACGTCAGGACACTTCCTGAATCTCGTAGATATGAAGATTGACTGCGACAACGACACGTTATTGGTACGTGTTCATCCCGTTGGGCCCACCTGTCACACAGGCACAGACACCTGTTGGGGTGAAGAAAATAAGATGAATGACAATCCCTTATTCTTCCTCACTGAGTTGCAGGACTTCATCAACCGCCGCAAACAGGAAATGCCCGAGGGGTCGTACACCACCAGCCTGTTCACGAAAGGCGTCAACAAGATTGCCCAAAAGGTAGGAGAAGAGGCTCTGGAAACCGTCATCGAAGCCACCAACGGTACTAGCGAACATTTGGTTTACGAAGCCAGCGACCTGTTGTATCACCTCATCGTTTTGTTAGCCGACAAAGGTTTGCGCATCGAGGACGTTGCCGAGGAACTGCACAAGCGCCACGATCCCGAATGGGACAAGCAGCGTCGTGAGGCAAAGGCCGCAGGGAAAATGAAGTAAGATGTAAGAAGTAAGATGTAAAAATTATGCTCATAGACTATCAAAAAGCGAATATCTACCAGAAGGATGGTATCCTCGTGCTGGAGGAAGTAGATTTCCACGTCAACGAGGGTGAGTTCATTTATATCATCGGACGCGTGGGAGCCGGCAAGAGCACCCTGCTGAAGACGCTGTATTTCGAGTTAGACGTTGACGAGGCCGAACAAGCCATCGTGCTGAATCACGAGCTGACACAGATGAAGCGTAAGTACATTCCTGCCCTGCGTCGACAGATGGGTATCATCTTCCAGGACTTCCAGTTGTTGGCAGACCGTACGGTTCGCGAAAACCTACGCTTCGTACTGAAAGCCACAGGATGGAAAGACAAAGCGGAGATTGACGAACGCATCGACGACGTGCTGAACGATGTAGACATGCTGGACAGCGCCGACCGCTTCCCTCACGAATTGTCGGGTGGTGAACAGCAACGCATTGCCATTGCCCGTAGCATACTGAACAATCCGAAAGTGATTATTGCCGACGAGCCGACGGGTAACCTCGACATCGAGACCGCCCGGCAGATTATCGCCCTGTTGCGCCGTATCACGGAATCGGGAACTGCGGTGGTCATGACGACACACAACACCTCGTTGTTGCAGGAATATCCCGGCATCGTGTATCGTTGCATCAACCAGCGTCTGGAAGATATCACCAACGACTACAACCACATGGCGCTTTACGAAGACGAGGAGTTGGATGATACGGAAGAAGAAAAGAAGAGCTACTATTCGGACAAGGAAGACCTGTCAATATAATTGAGAATTGATAATAAAAATATAACGACAATGAAAGTAATGAAGTTTGGCGGTACATCGGTAGGAACACCGACCCGCATGAAGGAAGTGACAAAACTGGTGACGAAGTCGGGCGAGCCCGTATTCGTAGTATTGTCTGCGATGGCAGGAACGACCAATTCGCTGGTCGAGATCTCTGACTACTTGTACAAGAAGAATCCCGACGGTGCTAACGAGATTATCAATCAGTTGGAGCGTAAATATCTGAAGCACATTGACGAGCTCTACCAGGGTGATGCCGTGAAGGAGCAGACGCGCGAATTTCTGACTTCGGAGATGAACTACCTGCGTTCGTTCACCAAGGAACTGTTTACCAGTTTTGAGGAGAAGAGCATCGTGGCTCAGGGCGAACTGCTGTCGACCAATATGGTGGTCAACTACATGAAGGAACAGGGTTTCAAGGCCGTACTACTGAATGCTCTTGACTTCATGCGTACCGATAAGAATTCAGAACCCGATCCTGCCTACATCAAGGAGAAGTTGCAGGCACTGATGGAAAAGAACGAAGGTCAGCAGGTGTATGTCACACAGGGTTTCATCTGCCGCAATGCCTATGGTGAGATTGACAACCTCCAGCGTGGCGGTTCCGACTATACCGCATCGCTGATTGGTGCTGCCATCGGAGCTGACGAGATTCAAATCTGGACCGACATCGACGGCATGCACAATAACGACCCACGCGTGGTTGACCATACCCAGCCCGTTCACCATCTGCATTTCGAAGAGGCTGCTGAGTTGGCATACTTCGGCGCCAAGATTCTACACCCGACATGTGTACAGCCTGCCAAGTATGCCGGCATTCCCGTTCGTCTGCTGAACACGATGGAACCCGAAGCTGAGGGTACTACCATTTCCAACCAGACAGAGTATGGCAAAATCAAGGCCGTTGCTGCCAAGGACAACATCATTGCCATCAAGATCAAGTCGAGCCGTATGTTGCTGGCTACGGGTTTCCTCCGTAAAGTATTCGAAATCTTCGAGTCGTACCAGACACCTATCGACATGGTTTGCACGTCGGAGGTTGGTGTCTCGATGTCTATCGATAACTCCGCTCATCTTGGCGAAA
This sequence comes from uncultured Prevotellaceae bacterium, assembly GCA_902800245.1. GTDB lineage: Bacteria > Bacteroidota > Bacteroidia > Bacteroidales > Bacteroidaceae > Prevotella. Next base: position 21,272 of record CADCDY010000026.1, on the reverse strand, counting down.
TCGTTGATGAGTTGAAGAAATACGGAACGGTGACTGTCGACACGGGCATGTGTATTATCTGTGTCGTAGGCGATCTCGACTGGTCGAATATCGGTTTCGAGACCAAGGTACTCGATGCGATGAAGAATATTCCCGTTCGCATGATTTCGTATGGCGGCTCCAACTACAACATCTCGTTCCTTATCCGTGATGAGGACAAGAAACGCGCTCTGCAGAGCCTGAGCGATCAATTGTTTAAGTGATAAATGAACAATGATAAGTGATTAATCCTACAACACAAAAATGAGTAAGGGAATATTTCCTATCGATAAGCTGGAACGGATACAGACACCGTTCTACTATTACGACACGGAGTTGTTGCGCGAAACGCTCCGTGCCATCAACAACGAGGCTCAGAAGCACGAGGGTTTCTGCGTCCATTATGCCGTGAAGGCTAATGCCAACCCTCGCATCCTGCGTATCATCCGTGAGGCAGGACTGGGTGCCGACTGCGTCAGTGGTGGCGAGATAGAGGCTAGTGTACGAGCAGGTTTCCCCAGTTCGAAGATTGTTTATGCCGGCGTTGGCAAGAGCGACTGGGAAATCAACCTCGGACTGGAGAATGACATCTTCTGCTTCAACGTAGAGAGCATTCCCGAGTTGGAAGTCATCAACGAACTGGCTGCTGCTAAAGGCAAGGTGGCTCGCGTGGCCTTCCGCCTGAATCCGAACGTCGGTGCACATACGCATGCCAACATCACCACAGGACTTGCCGAAAACAAGTTCGGCATCGATATGCGAGACATGCTCAAAGTCATCGAAGAGGCCTCACAGTTGCAGAATGTCAAATGTGTGGGTTTGCACTTCCATATCGGCAGTCAGATTCTCGACATGGGAGACTTCGAAGCCCTCTGCAATCGCGTCAACGAACTGCAACAGGAATTGGAACGTCATCGCATTACCGTTGAACATATCAATGTCGGTGGCGGACTGGGCATCGACTATCAGCATCCCAACCGCCTGAGCATTCCCGATTTCAAAGACTATTTCGACACCTATGCCAAGAAGTTGAAGTTGCGTCCTGGACAGACGTTGCATTTCGAACTCGGTCGTGCCGTCGTGGCTCAATGCGGTAGCCTTATTACGCGTACCTTATATATTAAAAAGGGCAGCGTGAAGCAGTTCTGCATTGTCGACGCAGGATTCACCGACCTCATCCGTCCTGCTCTCTATCAGGCTTACCACAAGATTGAAAACATCTCGAGCGAAGAGCCTAAGGAAGCATACGACGTGGTCGGACCCATTTGTGAATCGACGGATGTCTTTGCCAAGCAGATTGACCTGAACTGTTGTCATCGTGGCGATCTCCTGGCCATCCGCTCGGCAGGTGCCTATGGAGAAATCATGGCCTCTCAATATAACTGTCGCCCCTTGCCCAAAGGCTATATGAGCGACGAAATATAAATTACGTAATACGAAGAATGAACATGGATAATCAGAAGCAGCCATCTATTTCCATCGTGATGACCGTTCACGACCAGGCAGAAGCGCTGGAGCAGAACCTCCCCGCGTTTCTGACCGTGCCCTACGAAGGTACGTACGAGGTCATCGTAGTGGATAACATGTCTGCCGACGAAACCCCAGACGTACTGAAACGCATGAAGGCAGAATACCCGAATCTGTATACTACCTTCCTGCCGGAGTCAGTCATCGTCAATCCCAGCCGCAAGCGACTGGCACTGAGTATCGGAGCAAAAGCAGCCCATTACGACTATATCGTACTTGCTGACATCCGCCGTGTGCCTGTCAATACCGAATGGTTGGCAGGACTGGCAGATGGCGACGTTTCACTGGTGTACACAAATAGAAAGAAAGACCGTGTAACACATGTCGTTGCCACCGATTTGGACGACCTGCTGCCTACGATACTGAAGGGCGAGCGCCATAGCTTCAGAGACTATTACGGCACGTGGTTCCGCAAACAGCGTGGTCTCTACGATGCAGCTTGTGTCAAGAGAGAACATGTTTTCGACGTCATCCGACTCTACGACCAGAAGATTCGCGGTTTCCGTCTTTTGGGCTTGCGTCTGCGCGTATGGTTGGGATTATAATACTTATATGTTATGAGAATCCTGCATTACTATAACGCTGAGGACCAGATGGTTGCGCAACATGTCACCATGCTACAGGAAGGCATGGGACGAGATGCCGAAAACCATCTGACAACCAATAATGACGATGCACGGACACTCCTTCAGGGAAGCCATTACGACATTCTCCATCTACACGGCTGTTGGCGCAATTCTTCCCGATCCATCGTCAATATAGCCTTACGTAAAGGATGTCGACTGGTGGTTACGCCCCACGGACAACTGGAGCCTTGGGTACAGGAGCAGGATTACTGGAAGGACAAACTACCCAAGCGCGTGCTCTATCAGCAACGCATCATCCAGCAGGCTTACGCCATTATCATCCAAGGTCGCATGGAGCAGGAATGCATGGAACGTCTGGCATGGAACAAACGTCTGGTGACTATTCGCAACTGTGTGATAACCAGCAGTATATCCAAGGAAGAAATGTCACGACAGACATTTGCGCTATATCGGAAAGTTATGGATTCCAATACGCAGGAACTCCTCTCTTCCGACATACGCCAACACCTGAAGACCATCATCATGGCAGGCATTACAGGTGACAAGCGCTGGTTACCCGAAGAGGCCGTCAACGCCCTACCCGCTTCGGTTTCAATCCCCTGGCGTGAACTGTTGCTCTATGCCCACCACGAACAGATTTCCGACACCATCCACCGCGGTCTGCGCATACTCAGTCTTGAGACACAGGATATCGATGTAGAAAATATCGACCATTTCTGGCCCGACGACTATCAGGAAGTGCCACTTATCGGCACCACTATCGGCAACCAGTTCGCCTCCGAAAACGAACGGCTCATAGCATCCTTCAAGACCATCCGCAAACTCATCAGCAACGGACAGTTCAGCATCAAGCATCTTATAGAAATCGACCGCGAACTGCGGCAGCACAGCTGTAACGAGGAAGAACTTGCCGAATCGCTCAAGGAACGACATCTCCTGAAGATGACCCGTCACGTCATGCAACTGATGAGCGACCTGACAGGTCTCACCGAAGGCTTTATGCCTGTGCCACCGCTCAATAACCGCAAGACACGACAATTACGAACAACAATAGATAACCACCTAAAGATATAATGACTATGAATACTAACACTGCTAATCGCGACATGCACTATCTGCAGCTGCTCTCTAACACGTTTCCGACTATTGCGGCAGCATCGACGGAGATCATCAATCTCGAGGCCATCATGAATCTGCCAAAAGGCACGGAACATTTCTTGGCCGATTTGCATGGAGAGAGTGCCGCCTTTCAACACGTACTGAAAAATGCTTCCGGAAACATCCGCCGCAAGGTCAGCGAGCTCTTCAAAGGCGACATCCGCGAGGCCGAACGCCGCGAACTGTGCACACTCATATACTATCCCGAACAGAAACTCGAACTCATCAAGGCCAACGAAGAGGATCTTGACGACTGGTATCACATCACCATCCATCGTCTCGTAGCCGTCTGTCGTGATGTGTCGTCGAAATATACGCGTTCCAAGGTGCGCAAATCGTTGCCCAAGGATTTCGGCTATATCATTGAGGAACTGCTCCACGAACGTACTGACGACGTCGACAAGGCCGCTTACGTCAATGTCATCGTCGATACCATCATCTCCACGGGCCGTGCCGACGACTTCATTGTCGCCATCAGCAATGTCATCCAACGGCTGGCCATCGACCAATTGCACATCCTTGGCGATATCTACGATCGCGGACCTGGTGCACACATCATTCTCGACACCCTGCGCCAATACCATTCGTGGGATATCCAATGGGGTAATCACGACATATTGTGGATGGGTGCTTGTGCCGGCAACAACGCCTGCATCTGCAACGTCCTACGCCTGTGTCTGCGCTATGCCAACCTGACCACCATCGAGGAAGCCTACGGCATCAATCTTGTGCCGCTGGCCACCTTCGCTATGGAAGTCTACGGCGACGATCCCTGCGAGGAGTTCCAGCCTAAATTCCTGAAAGACAATACGATGGAGGATAAGTACCAGCGCTTGACGGCTCAAATGCATAAGGCCATATCGGTCATCCAGTTCAAAAAAGAGGCACTCATCTTCCACCGCCGTCCTGAATGGCAGATGGAAGACCGCTGCGTACTCGAACATATCGACTACCAGCGTGGCGTCTACGTCGTCGATGGTCAGGAGTACGAGATGAAATCATGCCATTTCCCCACCGTTGACCCTGCTAATCCCAACGAACTCACCCCCGAGGAGCACCAGCTCATGGAGCGTCTGCACCATTCGTTCCGTGTCAGCGAGAAACTCCAGAAACATATCAAGATGCTGCTCTCCCACGGTTGCATGTACAGCATTTGTAATCAGAACCTGCTATTCCATGCTGCCATACCCCTCAACGACGACGGCTCGCTGAAGGAAGTGGAACTCTACAAAGGTGAGCGTTTCAGCGGCAAGGACCTCATGCACAACATAGGCATGATGGTGCGTGCGGCCTTCGAGAACGATACCGAACAGGAACAGCGTCTCTATGCCCGCGACTATTTCCTCTACCTCTGGTGCGGCAAGGACTCTCCCCTCTTCGACAAATCGAAGATGGCAACCTTCGAACGCTACTTCCTGACGGACAAGACCACCTATAAGGAGGAGAAAGGCAACTACTTCCGCTTGCGCGACAATGAAGAGGTTTGCGATCGCATCCTCGATTCCTTTGGCGTCAAGGGACCCAACCGCCATATCATCAATGGTCACGTACCCGTCCATGTCGTCAAGGGTGAGAACCCCATCAAGGCCAATGGCAAATTGATGGTCATCGATGGTGGTTTCTCAGAGGCTTATCACAATGAGACGGGCATTGCAGGCTATACACTCGTTTACCACAGCCGAGGCTTCCAGCTCGTTCAACACGAACCATTTACCAGTGCACAGGACGCCATCCAACGTGGTCTCGACATCAAGTCCACCACACAGTTGGTTGAACTCTCTGCCCATCGCATGCGGGTGGCTGATACCGACAAGGGCGAGGAACTCCGTGCTCAGGTTGAAGACCTCCGCCAGCTCCTCTACGCCTACCGTCACGGCATCCTCAAAGAACGAAAATAATAATGTTCAATGTTCAACGTTCAATGTTCAATGTCTTAATCGCCCTTGGCTCCAACTACCATCCCTGTGCCCACATCCGTTGGGCCTCGCAGCGTCTGTCGTGTCTGCTCTCCGACGTACGGCTCTCACGTATTCTCTGGACACAGGACATTCACGGCACCGGCATCCGCTATGCCAACCGTCTGATGGTTGGTTATACGTCCCTGTCTGCCGACGAACTGCAACAGCAACTCAAGGCCATCGAAGCCGATTCCCATCGTACGAAGGAGTGCGTTACCATTGATCTCGACCTCATGCAATACGGTGACCAGCGCTACCACCTCAACGACTGGCCCCGACCCTATATTAAAAATTTATTGCCCGACATATGAAAAAAATACTTTTATTTGCAACCCTGTTGTTGCTTACCGCTTGTCAAGAAACACTTGAGGACCGCTGTGCCCGAGAGTGCAAGGAATATACCCAGAAGAAGTGTCCCGTACTCGTTACCAGGGGTGTCACCCTCGATAGCATGACGTTCGACAAGTCTCAACTACTCATGACCTATTATTACACCGTCTCGGGAATTCTCGACGACGCCGAGGCCCTTCGCGAGAACAACGCGAGCAGTCTGTTGCTCAAGGAGCTCAAAAACACTGCTGCCCTCAAACTCTACAAGGATGCCGGTTACAATTTCCGCTACGTCTACCATTCTAGCAAAGAAAAAGGAACGCGCGTCCTCGAAACCACCTTCCGCAAAAAGGATTATCAGTAAACAATAAAAAGAATCAACAATATTAAAATTAATTATCAAGATGAAACTAAACTTATTCCATCTATTCGTGCTGCTGGCGTTCCCGTTTGCAACAGCCAGTGCAGCAGACGTGAACATGAAATGGGGTAAACCAACCCAGGAAGAAATGCAGATGACCGTGTACGACGCCGAACCAGACGCCGAAGCCGTAGTACTCTGCCGACTGACCGACGTAGAATATACGGTGCAGAACATCGGTTTTTTGGCTGACTACCATGAGAAGTTCCGTATCAAGGTGCTGAAGCCCGGCGGTGCCCGCTTTGCCAAGGTTGTCATACCCTATCAGGTGGCCTTGTCGGTAGACAACAACATCAGCGGACTGAAACTCAATGCCAAGAGTCTGCCACAGCCTGGAGGCAGTTCCAACTCATACTTCGAGGGTGAGGGCGTATCCATGACCGAAGACGTCATGGCCGTCGAAGGAGACGAGGAAGTGGTTGGTATCAAGGCCACAGCTTTCAATCTGGAAGGCAGCAAGGTGGTGAAAACAAACCTGAAGAAAAGTGACATCGCAACAAAGAAAATTGACGACCACAATCTTCAGCTGGAATTTACTGTGCCGAACGTGAAGGAAGGTACGGTGATTGAATACGAATACACCATTCACAGCCAATTGTTCTGGCAGCTGCATGACTGGTATGCACAGTGCGAGATTCCCGTGGTTTTTGCCAAGTTGGACATGAACATTCCCAGCTACCTCATTTTCAATATCGAGGATCATGGCATCCAACGTCTGACATACACCTGTACAGCCGGCACCATGAATTTCAAGTTGGAGAGTGACCCTTTGGCCAAGCAGACACAGGTCAAGACAAACCACTACGTATACATTGGCCGCGACCTGATTGGCTTGCCGAAGGACGATTATGTGTGGAACGCTCAGGACTACTGGGCCGGCATCACTGCCGAACTGAAGCAGTATCGCTTGCCTGGTGCGTCACAGATGGACTATGCCAGAACATGGGCACAGATTGACGAAATGATACTGACGTCGGACGATCTGGGCATTCATATGAATGACCACAGCCCATTGGCCGACGACCTGAAGGCAGCAAAGATTGACGAGATCACCGACCTGCGCGAGCGTGCAGCAGCAGTATATAAACTGGTGATGAGCAAGGTGAAGTGGAATGGCAAGTACACGCTGAGCCCGGCGCCAACCTCAGAGACGGTAAAGAAAGGCGAGGGTTCGAATGCCGACATCAACCTGCTGCTTATCCAGTCGATGCATACCGTTGGACTGACGGCAGCCCCCGTTGTACTCAGGACGCGCGACCTGGGAATGATGCCCTATAACTTCCCGTCGATTAGCAAACTGTCAACCTTCATCGTGGCTGTCATCATGCCGTCAGGCGGCAACCTCTACCTCGACGCATCAAACAAAAACGGCTGGGTAAACCAGCTGCCTGAGGTGATGCTGGTGGAAAAGGCACGACTGGTGAGAAAGGACAAGAAGAGCTCGTGGGTGAACCTGCAGAACGTGTCGAAAGCCGAGAGGAACACCATCATCGAGGCGCAACTCGCAGCCGACGGAACACTGACCGGTAAACAAAGCACCCGCAACGAAGGAGGCGAGACAGAGGAGAGCAGCTTCACGAAGAAAGGTGAGGTCGTTGACGGCACCATCAGCCTTTGCCCCTTCCCCGACAAGATGCTGGAGAATGCCACACTGAGCGCCGACCTTCTGACGAAGAATCCCTTTACCGCCGAGAAGCGTGTGATGCCGGTGGAATTCCCCACTGTCGGCAGCAACCGCGTCGTGATTACCATCTCACTACCCGACGGTTACGTCTTTGACGGCGAGCCACGGAACACCACCCTTACCACTCCCGACAAGGGCATCGAAGGGCGTATCCAGACCACGAAGAGCGAGGGCCGCGTACAACTGAGCTGCCAGTTCACCATCTCAAAACTCATACATAATGAGAAGAACTACGCTGACCTGCGCCAGTTGTTCGACATGCTGTCGAAATACACCAACGAACAACTCAAGTTCAAGAAAAACTAACCAAGTGTTCATAAAGAATCAGGGGACTCACAAATTTTAGAGCCCCCTGAATTTTTATTTCTTGTTGTAAGCTTTGATGAAGGTATCGTACTCGTCGCAACGACTGACGTAACGCGCGGTACCGGCTGTATTCTGACGCTCGAATTCCACAAGACTGGCAAAGGCTTTCCATTGCGAGTTCTTACGTTGTGGGACGCGGTCGAATTCGGCCTTGTCGCTGTTCCATTCCATCGAACACCATAGCCCCTTGGGCTGCAGTTCACCATAGCTCAGGGCAAAGAGTGCGCGTTCCTTCAGCTGCGGGTCAGTGGTCTTGGCAGCCTCGCGGAGATAGTCCAAAGCGCGTGCGGCAAGGTCCACTTCGTTGGGTTCAACCTCATCGCAGCCCGGACTCTTCGCATTGCGCATGATAAACCAGCAGTCACCCGAGAAATTGGCCTGAGCATAACGCACGGCGAGGTCATAGCAACGCTGATAGCGCGGCTTGTCCTGTAACATGTTCATGCCGTATTCCAACTGTTGCATCTGCTTGGCAAATACCAGCTTAGGATTCTCGCGGAGTGTGCGGGCACCCTCGCTATAGTATTCGGCATCACGCAGGAACTGACGCTCAATCCACGGCTCGACGTTGGTCCTGCGCAGGGCGGCATAGAGCGAGTAACCCTTGTTCTGATAAAAGGCAACAGGCACCTTCGAAAGCCACTCGATGGCCTTGTCCCACTGACACAGACGCAGGTATTTCGTGCCGATGAGGTCGTTGTATTCGTTTTCGGCGTTGGCTCCGTCCTCTTGCGGCTGCTGACGGATGGCATTCTTCAGGAAACGGTCCATCTCGGTCTTGGGAGCAGCGGTGAGGTAGGCATTGTACTGCTGCACATTGGCAATGGTAGTGGTATCGAGGTATGTTTCATAGCCACCGAAACCCTGCACCTTGTAGAGCGCCACGGTAACCTCCGGATGGGCGGTCGTATACTTGTCTGCCATCACCTGCTGGACAATGCGGTCAAAGGCATTGTCGTAATACGAACTGCGCTCAAAGTAGTTGGTAACGGGGCGCGGATTGGCGCGGTTACCCTTGTTGTAAAGCCACTGCATCTCAGCGCCTGCCCAATTGTCGAAGTCGGCATTCTGCTTGCGCTGGAAAGCCTCGATGTAGAATCGGATGACGCGCGCACAGTCTCGCATGCGTTCGTTACCCTCCATCGTGACAGCCTTCTGAATGTCTGTCTGAGCCTGCTTCTTATCGGCAAACATAAATTCGAGCCATGCCTGGGCAGTCTGCCACATTGCCGGAACATCGGTTTTCTGCTCACTGACGACACGCTTACACAGACCTATCATCTGCTGGGCCTCGGCCTTGGTGATATCACGGATAAACAACTTGCCACCGAATCCATCGTACTTGACGGCATCGTCGGCCTCCTGGGCATTGTTGACGAAGTCCTGCAACAGGAACGGCAACACGCGCGCCTTGGGATTGGCATTGTAAACCTCGTTGATGGCGGCATAGGAACGGCGCTTGTAGTAGATGGTCATCAGACTGCGGAAGTCGCCTTGTTCCACGAAGATGTTGACGCCATCTTCCGTTCGTCCGGTCTTATAGAGTGCACCGGCATAGATATTCCGCATCATGTCCTTATAGACGCTGTTGATATACTGGCTGGCGGTCTCTTCCCAGAACTTCACGTTTTCGGCATGATTCCCCAGCAGCATGTTCGCACGCATGTACAACAGTCCGTGCTGACTGCGCAGACGGGTGCGCAACTTCGTGTTGGCATAGGCGCGGATAGCCTCCAGCGTCGTACGGCGCTTGGCCAGCTCCTCCTTGGTAGGATAGTTCCACTGGTCACCCTGTACGTCGCTGCAGACATTCAGGTAACGCGCCAGTTGGTGCACGTAGCTCTGCATGAGGGCGTCGTTCTTCTGCTTGGCCACCTCGGTCACCTTCTCCTCGCTGAACCAAAACCAGTCGTCTTCGCCCAAGCCCATATACACCTTCCAGTTGTTGGTGGTGATACGCTCCATGCGGAAGGCAAACTCGTCGTTGTCATAGAGGTTAAACAAATAATAGTTGAATGTCCCGATGCCGGCACAAGCCAGTATGGGCAGCGACACAACGGTCAACAAACTAATGATGATAAATTTCTTCATAGGTCTCTGGTTTATATCTGTTAATATTATCTTTGTCCAAATGGTAGGTAATGATGGCTGCCGAAAGCGTCGGACGCTCCGTTTCGACAGCATGTTTCACGCGCAGGATCTCGTCGGCTTCCACCGTGTGTTCCACGTTGACGGCATGGATGGTGCGCAACCAGCTGAACACGGGATAAGCGGCAGCCAACGGCAGCGGATAGTCGCTAAGGTGACGCAGATAAGGCTTCACGTCACGCAGGTCGAGAATGGGGTTACGCTCATCAAACTTGTTGGGATCACCCGTATTGTAAATCATCAGCACACCGTAGTCCACCCTTGGCGCCGACATCGACAGCTGGTGCAGACGGATGGTCGTCGACACCCTCCCACCCCACGCACTGCGCACGGAGTCGAGGAATTCGTAGTATGTGCGGCGGCTCCTGGACGTATAGTCGCAGTCTATCTGAATCTCACGGACGGCGGCAATGTCGTTGGTTTCATTCATCTGGCGGATTCGTCGCACCAGCTTTTCTGCCAAGCCCTTGTGCCAGCGATGCATGCAATCCTCGGTGATATAGACCGTAGGGATGATTTCCACGCCCTCGGGAATGCTGTCGCTGAACGTCAGCGTGGCATTAGGCACAGGCCCCGTGGCGGTATCGTTCTGCACCACGTCGAAATAGCGGCAGTACACCTTATTGATATCATACTCCCGCAGGAATGCCCGTTCTGTGGAGTCTATCCGCAGGTCAGTACGCCAATAGTACACAGAGTTGCCTGGCTCCATGTCCTTGTCCGGCTGCTGACCGCAGGCCGTAAGCCCCATCAACACCAACAATCCGTAACAAAGAATACGACGAATCATGTTGCAAAGATAGAGAATTCTTAGCGAATGTGCAAAAAAAAAGAGAATATATTTTGTTTTGCGCTTAAATTGCGCTTTCCCGCGCACGCCCTGCAAAAGACAAAAAGATAAAAAGATAAATCTCTCGCAACACCTTTATTTAGGGCTATTCCCAGAGACGAGACACAAAAAAAAAACAAATCGGGCCCGCCAAACGGTGAGCCCGGATTTTTTTACTGGCTGGACTTGAACCTGAGTTTCTGAAAACTGAGATCTGAGATTTGAGATACATATTCACGATTCTTCCATATCGAAATCATATGTGACACATCTCTATTAGAAGCTTTAAGTCCCTGCTGCTGGCGCACTCTTACGGCATCCTCAATGGTGAAGGTGTCGGGCAACAGCTCCAGCAGGTTTCGCGGACCGCGGCGGCCGATGCGCTCGTCGCCGTTGTTGGCCTGGCGGATGGCGTCGCCGAAGAACTGCATCTTACACCACAGGTCGTAGTTCAGCGACCAGCGCACGAAGTCCTCAATCGTCTTCTCCCACTTGCAGCCGTTGGCGACGTACAGCACACAGGCTTTCAGCCACGCTATCACGCAGGCTCGAAACGACAGGTTCCAATACACCTCATCCTGCGACAGACGGGCAAACTCCGCACACTCCTGCTGCAACTTCTTGGCCAGCCTCGTTGCCTGCGGACAATCCACAAAGCCTCGGGCGGCACAGAGGTTGTCGATGTACGGCTTCAGGGCTTCGTCAAACGCCGCGTCATACTGTCCGTAAACGGGCTGCTCAATGCCAATCTCCGACTCCGGAATCGTACAGAAGTTGATGCGGCTTATCGGACCGTCGGTCAGCACATTGCGGAAGTACCGCTGACCCTTCTGCACCGTCGTACACGCGTTCCAATTGAACCTACAGCGCGGACGGGCGGTCACCGATTGCGTGCCGATACGCGTCTGGCCGTACTCCGAATCGGGGTCGAAGGCGAGGCACATCAGCTGGAAGTGCTGCTTGCCCGTCGTACCCTTCAGCTGGTCGAACAAGTCCAGCTCGTTCAGCTTCACGTAGACGAAATGCCCTTCCGACTCGTCCATTCGCGTCACCAGTGCCGGCTTCGTCATGTCGGGGTCGATGATCTGGATGACCAGCCCTTCCGGGCGCACCAACTTGTCCTTGTTGGCACCCTTCTTCTGGCAGTCCTTCTTCCACTCGCGCTCGCGCTTCTCGTTCTCAGCGTCGCGTCGGCGGATGTCGGCCATGATGTGCTTGATAGGCTTGTCGATACAACCCTTACCGGCGCCCGTACCGGCCATCAGGATGTTCATCAGCGTCGCCTCGTGCTCCACGTTGTCGGTGTACATAAACCTCACCTCCTTCAGGTGCGTACCTAATGCAGGGAACACCGCGTGCGCCACTGCCGCCCGGTACATCTGCGGCGTCTTGCTCGTCAGCAGGCCAATCAACTTCGGCACCTTCTCAGGCATCTCCGGCGGAGTGGAAGTCTGAGGACCGAGGGCTGAAGTCTGAAGGCTGATGTCGGATCTCTCACCTCTCACCTCTAACCTCTTACCTCTCACCTCTAAGGCGTCAAGCACTTGCTTGAGCCTTGTCGGCATCCCCTCGTACTTGCTCGCCAGCGCATTCTTGATTTTCTGCCGCTTCTCTTCCAGTGGGAACCCGTCGTAGCACGGAATGACCTGGTCCAACCACTCGAACGACTTGCCGCAGATATGCCTCAGGTCGCTTGCCAACTGGAACGTCAGCGTGTCCCGGTCGCCCTCCGTCGGCTCATACCCGCCGTTATTCACCTCCCAATACTTCTTCAGTATCGTCGCAAACGGAATCCCGTGGTACGCGTCGGGGAAAGAACGCGAAGTCTCTTTTTTATTCGAACACGGATCTTTCGGATCTGACGGATTTTTCTTTTCGTCAAGAATTTGAGAATTAGAGAATTTTTTATCCGTTTTATCCGTTAAATCCGTGTTCGTTAAAACCTCCTCCGTGTTCGTCTCTTCCCACGGGCGGTAGTGTTTATTGGCCTTTTTAGCCCCTGCGGGCACATCCTCTTCTCCCCTCGCCTCGCGTTCCTTCAGACGTTCAAACTCCGCTGCCGACTCCTCTAGTGTCAGCGGCTCGTCGAATATCGCGTCATCCAGATAAAACAGGTTGTCCGCCGTTGCAGGACCGGTATAAAGTACGCGCTGCTGGTCGTGCGCCGACGTATCCATCTCGGTTTTCGTCAGCAAGGCCACCTTCACCTGCGATTCCAGAATGGTCCTTCCCCTCTCCCTGCGACAGACGGCATGCAGTCCGTAACGTGCCGAACCCGACAGTTCCAGCAACCCTATCTCGTCCTTCTTGGCTATCAGGATGTCCTTGATACGCGCCTGCTCCTCGGCATTGTTGCAGTCGATGTCGTGCGGAAATGTCGACGAGGGATGACAGCAGCCCTTCAGCACACCGTCCGGCAACAAGTCGCCATAGTTATACTGCACCTGACGGGCTTTCGCCTTCTCGTTGCCTGCACGGGCATCGTAGAAGTTCTTGGCATTCTCGGGCGTATTACGCCTGGCAATGTACGCTTCCCTGGTAGTGACGGGGCGCGCCTTCTTACGCCCCCCGTCCAAATAGATTTCGTTTACCATCGGTTAACAATTCGTGTGATTTGTGCGATTCTCTCCTTGAGAGTGTGGCGTTGCAATCGTGTTCGCAAAACCTACTTTCTGTGGTAGAAATGTTCGCTTGCGTACGCCATCACCATTGCCGACTCCTTCTGGTAAATCTTCGGCAACTCCTCGCGCTGGTCGCTGGGCAACACAAAAATCACTCTATCGTACCCGTCCTCACCGAACGACAGGCTGATATGCGGGCCCTTGAATTCGGGCTTCTTCTTGTGCCTCTTCGTCTGCACGAAGTCGAAGGTTCCGTTCGACAGCAACTGCCCCCTTCCTCGTCCGCAAAACGGCTCTACCATTCCTACACGCGGGTTCTCAGGCAACACCTGCAGATAGTTCAACCCGTTCTCCATTTTCGTGACGGCGACCGCAGCCTGCATCGTCACAGTCTTGTTCTTTTTACTCATTAATACTTTCTCATACTCTAAAATCCGTTTAATCCGTAAAATCCGTGTTCGAAAAAAACTTTCAATCCGTGGTCTAATTCAGCGGTGCAACGTCCTTTGCGATAACATCCTGGTAGTACGCCCCGTTGCTTTCGTGCGTGCGGAACTCCAGACTTGCAGCTACCACCGACCCCTCCGCAAACCGACATTGCGCCAAGTTGCCGAACATCACCGCAAGGTATTCGTCCGCATAGTCACCACCCAGCTCTTTCAAGCGGATGTAGCACTTCGCCAACTGACCACCTTCTTGTTTCTTACTTGGGACCATCATTGGATCACCCTGTCATAAAAATACTAAAATCTAAATGTTTAAAATTACTTATTGCAAAATATAAATTCTCTAATTCTCTAATTCTTGATATAATATTATTCGTGAGATTCGTGCAATTCTCTCTTTGAGAGTGTGGCGTTGCGATCGTGTTCGTTATTCAAAGAACCGTCTTGCTTCCCATTCGCGTCTGCGTTCCAGCCCCTTCAGCTTCTTGCCTCCGGCATACACCCACTTCTTGAATTCGCGCTTGATCTGGTTCTTCGAGCCTCCGCCGCAAATCACCTTCAGCAGCGTCGACTTCTTCAGACGGTCGATGCCTAGGTTGAAGGCAAACGACACCAGCGCGTCAAACTGCCCTTCCGTGCGTGCAATGTTCAGCTTGTTGACGGCCTGCTCCACCGGATACAAGTCCTGCAACAGATACTCTTTCGCACAATACTCTGAAATTTTGTCACCCGGGCGCACATCCTGCGTATGACCATAACCAATAGTCCAGACGCCTGCGGCATCCTTATACGCTTCAATAATCGTTCACTTCTAATCATAATTTTTATCTCCTATAAATCTAAAATGTTTCAAATTTCGCATTCGCTCACTTTCTAGAGGTGAGTGGTGAGTGGTGAGAGGTAAGAGAATAGTCTCTGTGCTCCCTGATTCTGCATTATTCTGTGTTCATCTAGCATATCTCTCACCTCTTACATCTAACCTCTTACCTCTAACCTCTATTTATTATTTCCCACGTTCTTTAAGTGTTCGGCCATTTCCCATTTCCGGCAAACGTGCCCTGACGCCACTGCCCTCTTGGTCAACCTACACTGTCGCTTCCTCGACATCAGCAGTCGGTTCCTGCACGACGCGCAGCATTCCTTGACGGTGATGCCGTAACGGTTCGTAATGTAACTGACTTCAACATGCTTCCCCATACGCTTGTCCTTATCCTATCAGTCGCAGCACAAAGTCGCGGCCTTTCTCCGTCCACACCAGTCGCGACTGCGTCTTGCGATGACCGTTGCGACCGTGATAGATGAAGCTGCGGTCTTCCGTCAGCCCCTGATGCAGATACTTCGGCGTGAGTCGCCACTGGCCCTTCGACCAATGGATGACGCCCTTGTCGCAGAGGAACGAGTTCAGGTCGCGACCTTCCAGTCCGAATGGTGCACCGATTTCCGTTGGTGAGTAGCAGTCGTCGCTGGCGCTGTTCAGCTCATCCAACTCGTCGCCGATGATGTCGTCAGCCTCGTCCAGGATCTCCTCGTCGCTCACGCCCAGCAGTCGCTGACCCTGCGGACGCTCAATCTGACTCCAGCGAGCCTTCCACCGTTCCCACTCCAAAGCCTCGCGACGGTCCTCCTCCAGCTGCTGCCATCGCAATACCAGTCGTGCGCGCGCCTCGTCGTTGAATTTCGTGGCTATGTACAGGCACTCGGTTTTCGTGAGTGAGTAACAGGGTACCGCCTTCATTCCTCCTGTCGGTAATTCGTAATTTCTTTGCGAGAGCCGAAATTTCGTCCCTTGCACTTTTTCCCACGCTGGCTCCATCCTTCTGATGGCCTCCATGACGTGTTTGTGTTGTTTACCCGTGAGCTCTGCAATCTCCATTGATGTCATGCGCTGCTCACCATCCACCGCACGAAGGCTCTGACCCTCCGTGCGATTCATACCTTGTTCGTTGATCATACTGATCGTAATTGCTGTTTGTTTCATTGTTTTTGTTTGTTTCATAATTGTTTTATTGTTGTCTTAAAGTTAATATTAATGTTTGTGCCCGCACGCACGTCGTGCGTCCGAGCGAAAATAGTTTCTCTTCCGCCAGGCCTTCCTGTCGTGTCCTTTGTGTCAATAAGTTAAAGAGCGCTTGTGATTGATTCACAACGCGAAATTACATACTTTTTTTCACTGGGAAATGGCTTTCATAGTGGCCTGTTCTAGGTTGTTCTGACTTGTTCCGGATTGTTCTGGTTTGTTCCGTTTTGTTCCCGACAAGACATAAAAAAAGCACCAGAACCGGATTGATTCTGATGCTTCTCGATACTGCTCGGCGGCAGCTATTTGTTGCTATAATATTTCCTGAATGTGCTTTCGCTGAAACCCTCGCCGCTGGGCATTCCCATACGCACCAGTTCAGCGTAGGCCACCGACGGCATCGGCGGCAACAGGATCTTCTTCTCCTTCACCATCTGCAAGAGATACAGGCAGATGTCCTGTAATCCCTGACGACGCACCAGCCGTTTCACTTCGTCGTGAATCTGCCATTCGTGTGCGCTATCCACCAAGGGATGGATGAAATGAAACAGCTCCTCGTCGCGCTCCTGACCATCGCCGGCAGGAGGCTCGTTCGTACACGCCCGATTCTCCGCGCCACAACTATCCGTTGGCTGCGCAGCCTGCTGTGTCACGTTTGACCCCGGCATGGCAAACACACATCCAGTGATATTGCCATTGAACACCTGACAATTCGAACCTGCCTCGAAATGGTTCACTACACTTCTCTTATCCTCTTCCATGATTATGATGTCTTTTTAAAGTCACCTGATACTGCCCCGTTGAAAACCTGACTGTTGCTGCCACTGGCAAAAGTGTTGTCGGTTTTCTGCTCCTCATGGGTTTGCTGCTGACTGACAGAGATGGAAACCTGTGACTGCTGACGTTCACGCTCCTTCTGCAGCTGTTTGTTGCGTTCTTCAAAAGCATCGTCAAACACCCTTTCCACCTTGCGTGCCACTGGCGGCCACCAGTCTTCCGTCTGCATATAGTCACATATAACACGCCAGCGCGTTAACGCATTTTCCACACCGAAACGCAGGATTTCGCGCTTGGCTTTATCGCAAAACGTCGCCTCTAACGTCAGAGGGGTGGCGTTAGGCGTTGGATATATGGGAGCTGATGCTTCGGGTGTCATTGTTGCGGAGAATTTGGGGGTTATTAAATAAGGTAATAGCCTGTGAGGCCGTAGTGCGCGGATTGTTTGCCGCCTGAGATGAAGGGCCTCTATCTCCGATGATGACCGTCTCGGGAATCGCCGCCGAGGGGCTGCCTGTCGACGTCTTTACGCGTCGGATAGCAGCCGAAAGTGTCAGCCCGCAGCTCGCAGCGGTCTTGGGAACTGACACGGAATTGCGCTTTGCAGTGATTCCTGTCATACTGTTTCTTTGCTTTATCGTTTTTCTGGCTACAAAGGTATAAAATTTCCCTTATCCGGCAATGAGATTTTCCATGTTTTTTTGCAAAGAATTGTTAAGCGAAGCCACCCTTTTTCAGTATTTGCCAATCCCACAAACACTTACATCAAAAACCTTCAAGTTGATTACAGATTTCCTCTGCCATTCCGTTCAGTGCAACACACTCCTCACGGCTGATTTTCCGTTTATCGGCACTGTATGACCAAGGGCTTAAAATCAGCACCCTACCTGCAGCACAGGCATCAAAAAGCGCATCGGAGGGCTTGTAGTATTCGCGGAAGCCATTGTCGGCAAGGACGATAAACGGCAGTTGCTCCTGTAATAATACCTGCATCACCTGCTTCTCGTCTGTAGAGATGAAGGGCGACACCATAACGGTTCCCTTGCGAGCTGCCAGTACGCAACCGTTCTTATAGCTGCGTAACGGTTCTGAATCACCATTCTCTGCAGCCTTCACCATCTTGCTTCGTACATGCACTGGCATGAACTGCCCAGCCATCAGCAACGTTGTATTTCCCACACCATCGTACCTACGTTCGCCTATAACGATGTCTTGCTGCACCCTGAAGAAGCCTGGCATCAGGCGCTTCGTGGCCAACCGCTGAGGGTTCATGTCGATATAGCGTATGGTATTGGGCAGTTGGGTCCTTCGTCCCATCGGCCGAATGAAGGGCATCTCTGTGAAGACTGGAGGCAGGTTGTAATAGGCCTCGTCGCTCATCTGCCCTTTTAGCCCCTCAGCGAAAGCTTCCAAGTTGCGCGTAGCCTCCTGAAGTCCCAGCGTTCCTTCTTGGCGGTTGCGGTTTTCCATGCCTTCTTGGCGGTTTCCCCGAATGTCATTCGGAATAACGGAAGAAGCACGCCCCAACTTCTTCACACCCTGCCAAAATCCGCGCACCATCCCTTTGATGCCTGTGGGCATCGTACGACGGACATACAAAACGGCATGCAGGTGGTCGGGCATAAGGCAGAAGTGCAGCACTTGCACCTCTGGATGGTGGTTGGGGATGTCCAGTAGGCAATCAACCAAAGAATTACCAAGCGGCGTGCGTCTCACTGCGGTCTTTGTGGGATCCCCGTCAGGGATGTCCAGCGTGCCCAACAGAGGCTGACGGTCGGGAATGGTCAGTGTGATGTGGTACAGGCCCACCCCCTTCCACGCCGTTCCCGGCTCCTGCCACTGCCATTTCTTCTGTTCTGCCATATCTCCTGCAAAGATAGCAAAAAGAAACGGTCCGTCAAAACAATAGACTCATTTTCTTCTGTTAAAAAATCTTTCCTGCACAAACCCCCTTTTTTGTGCAAATTAAAAATGAGCCTACCAAACGGTAAGCTCACTTTTATTGTTTGAGAATTCTTAAAAGTCAATCAGCCTGTTTCTTCCATCAGACATCGACTATGTCAGGTATCTGTCACCTGGCATATCTGGCGATGCAATCCGGTGTGCATTTATTTATAAATACTTCTCCACAAAGGCTGCTGGAGTTAAGATTTCTATCTGTAGCTGGTCGGCATTCTTAAAGTCATCAACATTTATCGTGACGAATACGTCACAGCCGTTTTCTAAAGCGCATTGATACTGAAAACTGTCTTCTATGTCAGAGAAGTGTTCATCATTGATGGCCTGTTCTGCGGCGTAGTGGGACAAGTCGACCAACTCTGCGACATGTAGCACTTCGGTCAAATAACTGCGCAATCTGGCTGTTTGTTCAGGTTTGTGGATGCCTTGTGCCTTTAAACTACGCTCAAACAGGAAAGAAAGAGTATAGATACATCCAGTGGAAATACAGGCTGAATGCTTACCCTCCACTATTGCATCAATCAAGTGGCAAACAGATTCGTACTGTGCACGACGGTTGATGAACTCAGGAAAGATATTGGTATCAAGAAATAGTCTCATACACCGTATTTCTCTTTCAGGTAGTCATCAACCAATTCACGATCACTCACGTTTTCCGGCATAGACAGACCAGACAGGAAATGCTGGCTGAAACGTCTGCGGGTACGCTCTTTATGCTGACGGCGCATAATCAGCATTTCGCCATAGGCTGTCAACTGGCGTGTCAACTCGTCCATTCCGTAGTTCTCAGGCACGTTAAGTGAAATGTTGATAGTTCTTGTCATAATACTCTTTTCTGATTTACGCTGCAAATATACAAAAAGAATTCGATATTGGGTCGATTTTTTCTGCTTTTTTCGAAAAATCGCTCAAAAAGGAGCTGATTTAGAGAAAAACATATAAAAAATCATGTTTCTTTGTCATTGTTTACATTTATTCTTTAGCTTGCAAAGATAATAAGCTTTCTGAGATTAACGTGAAAAATCTGTCAGTGTATCTCAAATCTCAGATCTCAGTTTTCTCAGGAGCGAATGTTTGGAGGTAGTTAAAATCTTACTATATATATAATATATATATTATATATATAGTAATTGGTTTTGTAAAGAATTTTCGTTCAGATAGTATTGTGGCCTCCTGAAAACTGAGATCTGAGATTTGAGATACAACAGTGTCTTTTCGCCCCCTCAAAACCCCGATTTTAATCCTCAACCGGTAGAAGGCCGGTTTACTTCCCAATGACCGCCCGTTTAGTTCTTTTGGGCGCCGAACCCGCTTCTTGACGGTTAATGGTGCATGGTTAAAGGTTCATGGTTCGTTAGGAGCTAAAGAAAAAGGGCGTAATATCGTGTAAAGAAATTTCAAGGATAAGTACCCTGAAGAGCGTAGTGAAACGCAGAAAGTAGAATCTCTGGAAATTCCTTTATTTAAAGGGATTGCGAGAGGGAGTGTGCAAATTCGAGGTAAATATGGACGGAAAATTTGCAGGTATGAAAAAAAATGCTTAACTTTGCATTGCATTTGAGAACCAGATGCACCGCCGTTTCGACGACGAGCGCTGGCTTCGGCAAGTACTATCCCGAGGTGGACACGCAGAAGACGCTCTCGTTGCGAGGCTTCGCACAGCACATGGTGGATCACGGAAGCATCTACGGACGCGCAGTGGTCGAGGGCGTGCTGATGCAGATCGTTGACTGTCTGCCCGAACTGGTGGCACAGGGCGTGCCCGTACAGCTGGGTAGCCTGGGTACCTTCTACCCCACAGCCGAGGTGGCCAAGAACGGCGCCGTGCTGAACGTCGCAGGCATGGACGGACTGAACCCGAACGACATCGTGAAGGCCATCCACATCCGTTATCTGCCCGACTCGACGAAGCTGGACAACCTGTGCGGTCCGCAGTTTAAGAACCGCTGCACCCTGGAGCTGCGCAACATCGTGGACACCCAGGAGGTGACCCTGAACGGCAAGACCAAGAAGGTGCAGACGCTGAAGCCCATCGCTACGGCAGTGGCCGAGTGGAAGGAGCAGCACGGCGGCGGTACCACGGGTGGCGGAACCAACGGTGGTGGCGAGAGCGGCGGTGGCGACAACGGTGGCAACTCCGGCGGTGGCGACAATGGTGGCAACTCCGGTGGTGGTGACAACGGTGGTGGCGAAAGCGGCGCAGACCAGAACTGATGGAGCAGCGAGCGCAATGCCGAGCGAGCTCGAACATTGCCGAGTCGCGACATCAGTCGACTGGAAGTCAACTAGTCAAAGAGCGCCCTTCGGGGCGACTCTTTGGAATTGACAATTGACAATTAATAATTCACAATTCACAATTAACAATTCACAATTATGAAGAACAAGCGATTTTGGGATGTGCTGTTGAAGGTGATAGTAGCAGCCAT
>CADCDY010000025.1 GCA_902800245.1 uncultured Prevotellaceae bacterium | reverse complement strand
CCTCTTCTCGTCTTAAGATATTCACAGAAATTCCATGAGAGCAGTATGGAACTTAACGATAGTCTCATGACCCTCAGGAGTCTCCACATGTGTGCAGCAGCATACGCCACCATGCAGCAGAGAGACAGTGCCTATCTCTGTATTCTCAAAAGCCTCGATTACATAGATTTGGCTGACAGCATTCTGCGGACCGACATCTACTATAATGTAGCGGCGATGTACCTGGAGAAGGGTGATGATGATAATGCCAGGAAGTATTTGGATTTATGTAGTAATAATGGAGCAAAAAACGTCTATAAGGGACACTTGGAGGAAGCACGTCTGCTGAAGGCACAAGGGCGCTATGAGGAGGCCATAGAGGAAGTGAGGAAATGCACAAATGAGAAAGACCCCATAGTGCGTATCAACTCAATGGAGCTATTGGCAGAACTATATGAACTGACGGGTGACAAGAGTGAGTCGCTGGAAATGAGGAAGCAACTGAAGGCGTATGACGACTCCGTCATGACTGCCAATCACAGCTTGCAAATTGCCGATTGGCAACAGAAGTTTGATGAAAAGCGTTGGGAAAAGAGATCGCAGCAGCGGATGATGAAAATGGGCGCTGTGGTTGTTATTATCATCGTGCTATTATTGACTATAGGCATCTGGTGGCATCGCAGAAGAATGAATAAGTTGGGGTTCCAACTAGACGAGAATGCCAGGCGAATTACTGAGAACCAGGCGGAGATAGAGCGGCTGCAACAGGGCGGCGAGGCCAGTGAACAGACCATCGCCAACCTGAGGAGGCAGATAGAGGATAGCCGTCAGCGCATCGCCAGCAAACTGCTGACGGGTACGCAACAGTTTGTGAAACTACAGCAGAAGGAGTGCGTCGGCGACATGACGGCAGAGGAACGGCAGTGTCTGATAGACTACTTCGCCCAGTTGCGCCCGAAGCGCTGGCAGCAGTGGGAGCACACATACAATCCTCTCACACCGGCACAGTACGTCTTCCTGATCCTTCAGGACGACCTCCGCTACGACGACGACACTATCGCCCAGATCCTCGACGTGAAACCCGCCTCCCTCCGCACCACCCGCTCAAGGATTAAAGGGAGGGAAAGATAAAGTTTTTCGCTTCGAACGTGATATCCTTGCGGATGACGGTCAAAAAAAGTGGGCGAAGACACGTCACAATGACGGTTTCGCCCACATAAATCGTAAATAATGCCTCGTTACTCCCTACGACCGAAGATGCGGAGGAGGTAGATGAAGAGGTTGATGAAGTCGAGGTAGAGCGTGAGGGCTCCGAGGAGAGCAAGCTTCTGGGCACCCTCGCCGGCATCGGGAGCCTGGAGGAGCATCTGCTTGATTTTCTGAGAATCCCACGCGGTGAGTCCGACAAAGATGAGTACACCGACATAGCTTAGAATAAGGGTAAAGCCACTGCTCTTGATAAAGAGGTTGACGATGGTGGCAATGATGAGTCCGATGAGGGCCATGAAGAGGATTTTACCCATCGACGAGAGGTCGGTCTTGGTAGTGTAGCCCACAATGGCCATTGCGGCGAAAGTGCCGGCAGTGATGAAGAACACCGTAGCGACGGACGACGCCGTATAGGCCAGGAAGATGTACGACAACAGGGCACCATTGATGACCGAATAGAGGATAAACATCAGCGTGGCGGTAGTCAGCGACAACTTATTGATGGCAGCACTGACACCGAAAACGAGTGCAAACTCGCCGATGATGAGACCCCAGAAGAGGATCTGGTTGGTGTAGATGGCCTGGAGGATGCCGGGGCTGTTGGCAACGGCATAGGCCGTGAAGCCGGTAATGGCGAGTGCGAGAGTCATCCACACATACACTTTACGCATCAAGACAGGGAACGCCTGCGACATGGTCAGCTGCTGATCAGCAGTGAGTCCACGCAAATCAATTTCGTTATAATTCATCTCTAAATTCCTTTCTTTTTTATGTTTAACGCTGCAAAGGTACGAATATTTTCCACCTATTGCATGCACTTTTGTATTAAAAAAACAAAAAAATATGGTGCAGTCAGACTTTTTTCGTATATTTGCAGTCGCAGTGTGCAAAGTGCACCTACTGCAACATAAAATAACTAAAACTTTTTATAATATGACTTACAAAGTAATTGACATTGAGGGTGTAGGTGAAGTTTACGCCGAGAAACTGATTGCAGCAGGTATTAAGACCGATGCAGAACTGTTGGAGAAATGTGCAAAGCCCGCAGGCCGTAAGGCACTGGAGGAGCAGACCGGCATCAGCGGCAAGCTGATTCTGAAGTGGGCAAACCACTGCGACCTGTATCGTATCAATGGTGTTGGACCTCAGTTTGCTGAACTGTTGGAGGCCAGCGGCGTGGACACCGTCAAGGAACTGAAGCACCGCGTAGCCGAGAACCTGCAGAAGAAACTGGAAGAGGTGAACGCCGTGAAGAATCTGACCAACCGCGTACCTGCCGTTGTAGAAGTGCAGAAGATGATTGACCAGGCTAAGGAACTGCCTGCCGTAATGGAATACTAATTAATTGATAATTGACAATTGACAATTAGAAAGTGAAAAGACGATAAAAAAGCGACGGATGAACCGTCGCTTGCGGAGAAGGCGGCGACCGAATCGCCGCACACAAAGGAGGCCTGACATCAGGCCTTCTTTGCTGTTGTACACTCGTTGACGAGATAGACGATACTCATATACGGAATGCCAGAGTTCGTTTCGAGCCCGATTTCACAGGTACGGCTATTGCTGTAGCCTACCTCGATGTGGTTAGCCTCGATTTGCGGACGGAGTTTGCGGAGACCGTACTTGTTCAGTTCGGGGAACGTGAAGCCGCGGTCACCAGCAAATCCACAACAACCGACGCCCTCGGGGAGGAAGACGTTGTTAGAGCATAGCTTTGCAAGCGCTATCATGTCCTTGTCAACGCCCATCTGTCGCGTCGAGCACGTCAGATGCAGGGCGATATGACGGTCGATAGGATGGAAGTCGAGGCGATCGACGAGATATTTCATGATAAACTCGGCAGGCTCATAGAGCTTCATTTTATGCATAACCTTGCCCTTCGGGCGAGCTTCTTCACGCTCGGCAGAGTCGATGCAAGCATCACTCTGCTCTCGCTCACCCATAACCTTGCGCATGCGATGCAGACACGGACTTTGTGCACAAAGAACGGGGTATTTACCCTCTTCGCTGGCCTTCCAAAGTGCGGCTTCGAGTTCGGCACTCTTGCGGTCGGCAATGTCGAGCATGCCCTTCGATTCCCAGATCTGTCCACAGCACATGCGCTCCATGCCCTCGGGGAAGATGACCTCATAGCCGGCTTTCGCCATGAGTTGGATGACCTCATCGACAAGGTCATGAATCTTTCCGCCACTCTTCGACTGACCCATGGTCTGATTGATGCAAGAGGGGAAATAAACCACTTTGAGGGGGCTCGAGGCTGATGTCTCGGGCACAGTGGTAGCAGCGGATGGATGCGGGATACTCTTTTCGATGATGAACTGCGTGAGGTCGGACTTCTTTGGTTGTCGATGCTTTTTCGGCATGGCGGTGGTCCAAAGGGGCAGGCCCATCTTGTTCATACCGCGGCAGACACTGGACATGAGGGAAGGACCGAGGGTGACGTGGGCGGCATGGGCCACATCGAGGACTACACGGAGACCACTCTTGATGCCAGCCATGTGTTCTGCAGCAAACTCACCAATCTTATATCCTGTAGGATTCTCGTTCATATCCATCTGACGAATCAGGTGCGTCAGTTCGCCGGTGTTGATCTTCATCGGGCAGGACGTCGAGCAGAGGCCGTCAGTGGCGCAGGTCTGGTCACCATAATATTTGTACTGCTTCTTCAACGTGGTTAGGCGCTCTTGAATGGCGGCGACCGAATCGCCGCCCACTCGGAGCTGCGCGGTAAGGTGGCGGATTTCACGTTGGACGGCGATGCGCATGCGACTGGAGAGCGTGAGGCCGCACGACATGCAGTTGACCTCGCAGAAGCCACACTCGATACATTTGTTGGCGCGTTTGACTTGCTCGACGGTTTCCTTGGCAGTGGAGAGCGATGGAGCCATAAGATAGTGACCGCCATCGGGGACACTGTCGAAGTCGTAATCGAGGACAGGCAAGGGTTTCAGGCACTTGATGAAACAGTCGGGATCGTCGTTGAAGATGACACCCTGATTCAGCAGGCCGTCGGGGTCGAAGATGTCCTTCAGTTCCTTCATCACCTCGTAGGCCTTGTCGCCCCACTCATACTTCACGAACGGTGCCATATTACGGCCCGTGCCGTGTTCGGCTTTCAGCGAACCGTCGTATTCCTCGACAACGAGTTTGGCTACGTCGCGCATCATCTCGGCGTAGCGTGCCACCTCGTGTTCATCGGCAAAGCTCTGGTTGAGGATGAAATGGTAGTTGCCCTCGAAGGCATGGCCATAGATGCAGGCATCGTCGTAGCCGTGGTCAGCAATGAGCTTTTGTAACTTGACCGTTGCCTCGGGGAGGGATTCTATGGGGAATGCGACGTCCTCGATAAGACAGGAGGTGCCGACAGGACGCGTACCACCCACGCTGGGGAAGATGCCAGAGCGGATGGCCCAGTATTTGCCATAAACTGCAGGGTCCTCCGTAAACTCTGCAGGTATATAGAGCTTGAACTGTCCCAGACACTCCTTAATCTTCGCAATCTTATCAAGTAATTGTTCGTGCGTGATACCCTTCGTCTCGGTGAGGATGGCCGTCAAGTTGTGGTAGTCGCCTGGTTCGACACCCTCTATCTTACCGGCATCGACGTCAGCTTTGTATTGGAGGAATACAGGGTCGTCGACGGACGAGAGGGACTTGTAGTCGAGCATCTCAGCCGACTTCACCATCAGATTCTCGGCACTCATGGCGAAATCCTCGTCGCCTGCCTTCAGCTTCTTCATGGCGACTACGGCCTCGCAACTTTCCTTCATCGTCATGAAGTAAACCATTGCCGAAGCTTTGAACGGATAGTCCTTCAGCGTCTTCATGGTCACCTCAGAAAGGAACGCCAGCGTACCCTCCGAACCAACAATGCTGTGGGCAATGATTTCAAAAGGATCATCATAAGCAATGAGTGGGCGGAGATTCAATCCGGTGACATTCTTGATGCTGTATTTCTTCTGGATGCGTTCGGCAAGGTCCTTGTCAGCCCGCACACGATCGCGCAAGGCCTTGATACGGGCAAGGAATTCGGGATGGGTACGTTCAAACTCCTCGCGACTGCCCACTTCGTCGGTGTCGAGCACGGTACCGTCAGCCAGGATGATACGTGCTGAGATGAGCATGCGGTCGCTATTGGCATGGACACCGCAGTTCATGCCTGAGGCGTTGTTGACGACGATACCACCCACCATCGCTGATCCTATCGATGCAGGATCAGGCGGAAACACGCGACCGTGGGGTCGCAAAATCTCGTTGACGCGAGCCCCAATGACACCTGGTTGCAGCGTGATGACGTCATCGTCCGAAAGGGTGTACTTCTCCCAGTGTTTACCTGCGACGAGGAGTACGCTGTCGGTGCATGACTGTCCCGAAAGAGACGTACCCGCAGCACGGAACGTCACCGGAAGATGATGTTTGTGGCACAGTGCGAGGATGCGTGACACTTCCTCTTCGCCGTCACTTCGGATGACGACCTTTGGAATCTGTCGATAGAAACTGGCATCGGTACCCCAACCAAGGGTACGGAGCTCGTCGGTGTAAATACGGTCTGAGGGCAACATTTGCCGCAATTCAGATAGGAATTCGCTCAGCATAGGGCGCTTAGTTTTTAAGTTAGTATTCAAATTTGTGAGCAAATATACGAAAAAAAATCGTATCAAGCATTCTTTTTTAGGATTTTTTCGTATATTTGCAGGCAAAGAAACCTACCAGCGCTATGAACTTACGCTTATTGACCATCTTTTTCGTGTTGTTCTGCACTATGATTTGTGTAGCACAGAACTTCGAACTGCGCAAGGAACACGACAGTCTGTACTGGTTGAACAGTTGGCGACTGCCCTACCCCATCTACCAGTATCAGACGGGCGACGTAGATGGTGACGGACGAACCGATGCGATTGTCGGTGTGGTAAAAGGCACGCGGTTCTATCCCGAAAAGGCCCGTCGCATCTTTATCTTCAAAGACGTGAACGGCAAAGCGCGTCCGCTGTGGTTAGGTTCGAAACTCGGTGGTGAACTCGAGGACTTCCGTTATGCCGACGGCAAGATTCGGGCGCTGGAACGTACCACCGACGGACAATATGTCGTGTCGGACTACGTGTGGGGTGGTTTTGGAATGGTTTTTGACCATTATATTATAAAAGGTGTAGATAAAGAAACAGCAATAAAAACCTTGAACCGATGAAAAGAAAAGTATTTTTGTTGGCATGCGTGGCGGGCTTGATAGCAGCCTGCAGCCAGAAACAAAGTGTAGTACAAATGCCGGTATCGACCATCGACGTAGAGAAGCTGGGTGACAGTATCGACTACGGCATGGATGTTTCCGGATTGAACCTAAGCGACCTGCGTATCCTGCGCAATGCTCCTGCAGCGCAGAAGGGCTATCCTTTCAAGGACTCCTATCTGCGTGGCATCTTCGAGAGTACTACGTGGTACGACTCGCTGATGTACGATCTTGACGCAAGGATGCAACCCTTCGAGAGCAAGGACAACGAGAGTTGGCGCGATGCCTACATGCGAGCCATCGACGAACAGAAGCTGGTGACGTATAACGAGCAGGAGACGGCGTTTATGAAACGTCTGAAGGAACGCGAGGATGAGTTGAAGAAGCAGAACTTCGCGGTGGAAGAAGGTTTGCGCGTAAACATGACGAATCTGCTGAATCCGACGCAGTTGAAGGACTTCGATACCACACTGTGTCAGAAACTCGCTGAAGAAGGGTTCGCCATTGTGCCGTCAAACCACTCGCAGTTGTTCCACGTGTATGAGCAGAACGACTACAGAGACTTCCCCAGTTTCGTGACCACCGACCTGTATCTGCAGCTGTACCATTTATATATTGACTGCATGCTGCGCGAGGTGGAAGAGAACAAGTTGCTGCCGATGATGACACGGTTCTGTCGCGACATGCACGAGATGTTGTACAATATGGAGCGCTGGTCGGGCTTCGACGAGAAGATCAACGCCATAGCGCATCATAATGCAGCGTTCTATAACATCGCTTACAAGCTGTTCACGGGCGATTACATCTTTGCACGGGAAAAGGGCGACATCGACGTAGAGGAAGTCGAGAAGGTAATGAACGCTGTCGATGCTCCCAGCAATTTTATGCAAGACTACAAGAATATCCTTTTCAGTTATAGTCTCTTCCGACCACGCGGACATTATACACGAAGTGAAAAGCTCCAGCGGTATTTCCGCGGTATGATGTGGTTGCAAAGCGTACCATTTGGTACGAACCACAACGACGAGGTGCTCGCTGCCATTCAGCAGGCCTGCGCTCTGAAACTGAATAGTAGTGCAAAGAAGAACTACGACCGTTTGAATCAGTTTATCACGTTCCTGATGGGCGAATCAGACAATTTGAGTCTGCCACAGGTAATGGCCGAAGTCGAGAAGACAGGTTTGCAAATGGATGATCTCATGCACAACGATGATGCCATCGCGAAGATTACGGCAAAACTGAACGAGATTGGTAATAAGCAGACGCGTATTCGTCCGAAGTATGAGAAGACGAGCCACAACAAGATCAACGTCATGCCGCAGCGTTACCAACCTGATGCAGAAGTCTTGCAGGAGATGGTGGACTACGAGAATATCCCACCCCAGCGCGCGACACCAAAGGGAGTGGACTTCATGGCTGCCATGGGCGTTGCAGCTGCAGAACAAATCCTAAAGGACGAGCAGACCGCATGGAAACCGCTGTTGCCGACGTTGGAGAAGATGAAGAAACGCATGGGTGAAATTGATTGGACAGAGACCATCATCACCCAGTGGATGCAGACGCTGAAAGTACTAAACGACAAGAAAGACGACAACGCACCGTACTTCATGGTGAATCCGGCGTGGAGCAAGAAAGATTTGAATGCCGCCCTCGCATCATGGGCCGAACTGAAACATGACGCCATCCTGTACGCCAAGCAACCCATGGGTGCCGAGTGTGGTGGCGGCGGTCCCCCCGAACCACTGGTAAAGGGTTATGTCGAGCCGAATGTCAAGTTCTGGAAGAAAGCCATCGAACTGCTGACGAACACAGCGAAATTGCTGAACGACGAAGACATGATGACCGAGAAGATCAAGGGTATCACAGAGCGCATGAACGAGGAGGTGACATTCCTGCTACGCGTCAGTGAGAAGGAACTTGAAGGGAAGAGCCTCAGCGACGAGGAGTACGACCAAATAGGTTATATTGGTGCCACATTTGAGAATATATCCCTCGATTTGTTGCGTATGCCGAATCAGGAGTTGTATGGTTGGGCCGACGTGCAGGGTGCAGACAAGAAGGTTGCCGTAGTCGCTGACGTTTACACCGCCAATGCCGACAACAACGACGCGAAGAGCATTCTCTTCGAGGCTGTAGGCGATGCTGACGAAATCTATGTCGTAGTGGAGATGGGCGGCTATCTATATTTGACACGCGGTGCCGTGCTGAGCTATCGCGAATTCATCCAGCCCATTGATGAGCCACGCCTCACAGATGAAGAGTGGCAGAAGCAGTTGGAGACGAACCCTCGCAAGGGCGTTCCCGAATGGATGAAGGACATCGTCGTGCCACTGAAAAAGATGCCGGAACCGAATGAGGAAGTATTTTATTCTTCTGGCTGTTAGCATCGTGGCGTCGGTGTGTCATGCCGACACGCTAAACGTTGTATTCACCGGCGACATCCTGCTCGACCGCGGGGTGCGCCGTGTGATTGATAAACACGGAGTCGACCACCTCTTCACGGAGGGTATCGACTCCGTGTTTCGCTCGGCACAAGTCGTCGTCGGTAATCTCGAATGTCCCGCAACGAAGATTCAGTCGCCAGTGCAGAAACCATACATCTTCCGCGGTGAACCCGAGTGGTTAGAAACGCTGAAAAAACACGGCATCACACATCTGAATTTAGCCAATAACCACAGCATAGACCAAGGCCGCGAAGGATTGATGGATACAAGACAAAACATCATCGATGCCGGCATGACACCCATCGGGGCCGGTGCCAACATGGCTGAGGCCGCAGGACCAATACTGTTAAGCAAAACGCCAAGGGATGTCTGGTTGGTACCATCGTTGCGCCTGGCATTAGAGAACTACGCATATTTACCCGACAAGCCATGCGTCAGCCAAGAACCTATGGACTCACTTTTGACTCGCGTCCACCGTTTACGCAAAGCCGATTCCACCGCCGTCATCATCGTGTCGTTGCACTGGGGCGGTGAACATACCATGCACCCCGTCAACAGCCAACGGTGGGACGCGCGTCAAATTATCCGCGCTGGTGCCGACGTACTGGTTTGCCACCATACCCACACGCTGCAATCCGTTGACGAAATCAACGGACACTGTGTGTTTTACAGCATCGGAAACTTCATCTTCGACCAATCGAAACCTGAAAACTCCAAGGCGTGCCTCGTACAACTAAAAATCACTGCGGAAACAGTCACGACGGAGGCCATCCCGATAGAAATCAAGAATTGCGTGCCGCAAATCGTCCTTAATTTTTGATTTTTAACTAAATTCTTTCCACGTATTCGGGAAATATTTCGTATATTTGCGAAAACTTATATAATAACTAATCACAAAATAACTAGAAATTCTATGACAGCATTAATTTCCGTCATCCCAATCGTGTTGCTCATCGTGCTGATGATGGGCTTCAAAGTGTCCGGTTACCGCAGTGCCATCGTCACGCTGGTAGTCACCATTCTGCTGGCTCTGTTCGCCGTACCGAATATGGGCATCGTTCCCGAGAAATTTGCCGAGACCTCTATTTACGGCATCACGCTGTGGTCGGTGGTCGAAGGGTTCCTCAAGGCATGTTTCCCGATTATCCTGATTATCATCTGTGCCATCTTCAGTTACAACATCCTGTGCGAGACGAAGGAGATTGAAACCATCAAGACGCAGTTCATCCAAATGACGAGCGATAAAGGATTGTTGGTGTTGCTGTTGACATGGGGCTTAGGCGGTGTACTCGAAGGTATGGCCGGCTTTGGAACGGCGGTGGCCATCCCGGCAGCAATCCTCATCGGACTCGGATTTAAGCCGATGTTCTCTGCTGTAATTTGTCTCGTTGCCAACACCGTGGCCGTAGGTTTCGGTGCCGTAGGTCTGCCTGCTACGACATTGGCTAATCAAGTTGCTGCCAGTGGTACGGCGACGCCCGAGGAATTGTGTGAGGTCGCCACCTTTATTATATTACAGCTCTCGCTGATGTTCTTCATCACGCCGTTCCTCATTCTGATGATGACCGACAAGACGAAGATTATCAAGAACCTAACTATTGCATTGTTCGTAGGCACCTGTTCTATCGTCGTACAGTTCTGCTGCGCTCATTTTATTGGTCCTGAGACCCCTGCTATCCTTGGTTCAGTAGCCGCTATCGCTGCCATGCTATTGTATAACAAGTTGTTCCTGCGCCACGAAGCCGAAAAGGACACCGTGCACATAGAGAAAAAAAAGTTCAGTGTCGCCAAGACCTTGAAGGCGTGGAGCGTGTACGGTCTCATCATCTTCTTCATTCTGATATCAAGTAAGATTGTGCCGCCCGTCAATGAATTCCTGAATTCCACACTCGTCACGAAATTCGACATCCCCGTCATCGGCAACACCTTTAAGTTCGGATGGTTGTCGAACGCCGGTTTGATGATTTTCCTTGGTGCCGTCATTGGCGGTTTGATTCAGGGTATGTCGTTTGGCAAACTGATGAAGTTGCTGGCGAAGACCACGCTGAATTTACAGAAGACCGTCGTCACCATCTGCTGTCTGGTGGCAATGGCGATGCTGATGAACAACACCGGCATGACCAACGATATTGCCAAGGGCCTCGTACTGCTGACTGGCGTCGCCTTCCCGTTCTTCGCTCCGCTCATTGGTTCGATAGGCACCTTCGTCACTGGAAGTGCCACCAATGCGAACATCCTCTTTGGTAAACTGCAGGCCACCGCTGCCAGCGACCTCGGATTGGTGAACCAAGGAACGTTCTTCGGTGTCACGGGTAGTGAGACCAACTGGCTCGCCGCTGCCAACTGCGCAGGTTCGGAGGGTGGCAAGTTGCTGTCGCCGCAGTCGATAGCTATCGCTACGGCAGCCTGTGACATGGAGGGTCAGGACGGTGACATCATGCGCAAGACCATGCCGTTTGCCATCTTCTGGATATTGATGAACGGATTGATGGTGTTCCTGGGGTTGCACGTGATTTAGTCGTTATATCGGAATTGTGTTATAACGTAATAACGAAAAAAGAAAGAAACAATATGAAAGTCGGATTATTCATTCCCTGTTACGTCGACGCCGTGTATCCGGAAGTGGGCATGGCGACGTGGAAGTTGCTAAAGCACCTCGGACTCGACGTGATATACCCCGAGAAGCAGACGTGCTGCGGTCAACCGATGGCCAACGCGGGATTCGAGAAGCAAGCCATCCCACTAGCCGAGAAATTCGAAGAGATGTTTAAGGACTTCGACTACGTGGTAGCACCCAGTGTTTCATGTACCGCATTCATCCGTCTGAACTATCCGCGACTGTTGAACCACGAGTGCGAGACGGCCAAGCGCTGCATGGATGTGGTAGAGTTCCTGCACGACGTAGTAAAGGTGGACCGCCGCTTGGGAACATTCCCACATAAGGTATCGTTACACAACTCCTGCCACGGCGTTCGTGAGTTAGGTCTCTCCTCCCCTTCTGAGCAACATGTAGCAAAGTTCAACAAAATTAAGGACCTGCTTCAGTTAGTGGACGGCATCGACATTGTGGAGCCTGAGCGCCCCGACGAGTGCTGCGGTTTCGGTGGAATGTTCTCTGTCGAGGAAACGGCCGTGTCGGCACAGATGGGTAAGGACAAAGTGGAACGTCACATGCAGACTGGTGCGGAATACGTAACAGGTCCCGACTGTTCGTGTCTGATGCACATGGCGGGCGTCGCTAAGAAGCAGGGCCTCAACATCCAGTTCAAGCACGTCGTCGAAATCCTTGCGGCGGGGCTGTAAAAATTGATAATTGATAATTGACAATTGATAATTATGAGTACACAGCATAGCAAAGCCGCCAAGGAGTTCTTAAAGAACCAGCAATATGCGCACTGGCACGACGCCACGTTCTGGGCCGTCCGCTCGAAACGCGACAACATGGCCTACGGACTCGATGAATGGGAGCAACTGCGCGAGAAGGCGTCACAAATCAAGCGCCACACCATCACGCATCTGGACGAGTATCTCGATCAGTTTGCTACCGCAGCTGAGAAGAACGGTGTGGAAGTACATTGGGCAAAGGACGCACAAGAATTCAACGAGATTGTCTATGGCATCTTGAAGAACCATAACGTCAAGAAGATGGTGAAGTCGAAATCGATGCTGACCGAGGAGTGCGGCATGAATCCGTATCTCGAAGCGCACGGCATCGAGGTGGTGGAAACCGATTTGGGGGAGCGCATTATCCAGTTAAAAGGGCAGGCGCCGAGTCATATCGTGATGCCAGCCATCCATTTGAACCACGACGACGTGGGTGAGTTGTTTGAAGAAAAGGGCATCTCGAACGAGAAAGGCAACCACGACCCCACGTACCTGACGTACCGCGCCCGACTATCGTTGCGCAATGAGTTCCTAGCAGCCGATGCAGGTATGACGGGCGCCAACTTCGGTATTGCCGAGACGGGCGACATCGTGGTATGTACCAACGAGGGCAATGCCGACATGAGCACAAGCTGTCCAAAGTTGCATATCGCCGCCATCGGGTTGGAAAAGGTCATCCCCAACTACGAATGTCTGGCTGTCTTCCAGCGTATGCTCTGTCGTGCGGGAACTGGTCAACCCACGACAACGTATACGAGCCATTTCCGCAAGGCACGGCCCACGGCCCATCACATGCACATCGTGCTGGTGGACAACGGCCGAAGTGAGTGGATTGCCAATCCAGAGCATTGGGAGTCGCTGAAGTGCATCCGTTGCGGGTCGTGCATGAACACCTGTCCCGTGTACCGCAGAAGCGGTGGATACTCTTACTCGTACTTCATTCCCGGTCCTATTGGTATTAATCTCGGTATGTTACGTGACCCGCAGAAACACAGTGGAAATGTTAGTGCTTGCACGCTGTGCCTCTCATGCCAAACCGTCTGCCCCGTCAAGTTGAATCTCGGTGACCAGATATACCAATGGCGCCAGCAACTCGATGACTTCGGTACTGCCAATCCGCAGAAGAAACTCATGTGTAAGGGTATGTCGATGGTCTATGGTTCACCCGGTCTCTACAATTTAGGTACGGGGCTTGCCCACTGGGCCAACTACATCCCCTCACCGCTCCTCAACTGTAGCCTCAACCCGTGGGCTGAGGGGCACAAGATGATGGAGTTTCCCAAGAAACCGTTCCACGAAATGATTAAGGAGATAGAAAAATGAGTAGCAAAGAAGATATATTAAAGAAGTATAGGGCGAACGTGCACGAGAAGTTCGACATGCCCGACCTCAGCGACATTGCGGCCGTCAAATACCCCGACCCACTGTTGCAGTTTATGAACATGACGAAGAGCGTAGGTGGCAATGCCATCGAGGTAGAGAAAGGTCGCGACATCAATGCGTTGATACGTGAACTCTATCCCGATGCCAAGGAGATTGCCTCGAACCTACCCGAGATTACCATTGCCACGCGTAATCCTGACGACGTTGGACGCGCCCGCGACCTAAACGGCACTGATGTCGGTGTAGTCCGCGGCATGTTTGGTGTTGCCGAGAACGCCTGCGTATGGATTCCACAGCAGATGAAGGAAAAGGCTGTCATGTTTATCAGCGAGAACCTGATTATCCTGCTTGACAAGAAACAAATTGTCAACAACATGCACGAGGCTTATAAGCGAATAGAAATGAATGACTACGGATACGGCACGTTTATCAGTGGACCGTCTAAGACTGCAGACATCGCGCAGGTGCTCGTCATGGGTGCCCAAGCGGCAAGAAGCGCTACAGTCTTACTCTTGGACGAGTAAAAATTAGAAAGCATTGAGGAGGTCAGCCACTTGGTTGGCCTCTTCATTTGTCATGGAAGGGTTACAAGGTAAACTTAACTCCTGAGCATGAATACGTTCGGTGATAGGGAACGAGAGGCTATTCCACTTGGAATAACACTTTTGCTTGTGGGGCGGGATGGGATAATGTATCTCCGTCTGTACACTGTGTTCAAGTAAATATTGCTGTAGTTCGTCACGACGTTCACACAACACAGGGAAGATGTGCCATACACTATCGCGGTCAGATTGTGGAATCGTGATAGCAGGATTCTTCAGCTTATTAATATAGATTGCTGCCAGTTCCTTACGTCGTTGATTCTGGACGTCAAGGTCACGCAATTTGGCATCAAGGATGGCGGCCTGCAGCTCATCGATACGACTGTTACGACCGATGTGGTCGAAGACGTAGTGGCGGTCAGAACCATAATTACCTAAAGCACGGATGAGGGCGGCGAGTTCGTCGTCATTGGTGGTCATGGCACCAGCATCTCCAAAGGCACCAAGATTTTTCGTAGGGTAGAAAGAGTGAGCGGCGGCATCGCCAAGGGAGCCTGTCTTACCCGACGGTGATCCGTCGGGAGCAGTGGCACGGCAGCCATGGGCTTGAGCATTGTCCTCAATAAGTTTCAGACCATACAGGGCGCAAATATCCCCTATCCTATCTGTATAGGCACAGCGACCATAGAGGTGAACTATCATGATAGCGCGAGTACGCGAAGTGATGGCCTGTTCAATGAGCGTATCATCAATTTGGAGCGTATTGATATCGGGTTCAACAAGGACTGGAGTAAGTCGATTTTCTGTAATGGCAAGCATAGAAGCAATATAAGTATTTGCCGGAACAATAACCTCGTCACCATCCTTCATAACACCCAATTCCTTATAGGCTCGCAGTATCAACGTCAAAGCATCTAGTCCATTGGCACAACCTACACAGTGTTTGGTACCTGTATATTCTGCATAGTGCTGTTCGAAACGCTGCGTAGCGTCACCACGTAGATACCAACCACTCTGCAATACTTTGTCGGCAGCATGCACATAAGGCTCGTTAATCCGTTTCAGGTCTAAATACTTGATCATAGCGTCCATTCATAAGTATCATAACAAACGGCCCGTGCCCCGAAACCCTCTTTCTGGAATATCAGCGATTCGTTCAGATCGTCATTATCCACCCTGTTCGAGGTACCGAAGTCGAAAAAATGCCGACCTTCAGCCTCATAACGGTCCAGCAATCGATCAAAGAGAAAATCCAATGCCCCACGCTGTCGTCCCTCTTCAGATGCCATGATATACTGCGTCTTTACCGTCTGACCACAGTCATACAATAGTGTACCACCTAGGATTTCGTCATCTTTGCACACTGCCATCAATCGGATGTTGTCTGGAAACCTTTCCTTCAACAGCAACATTTCATCGATGGTATGGACGGGTGTTGCTCTGAACTTATACCAAAGATGTTGCTCAAGCATCTTCCAATAGACAGTAAAGTCAGACAATTCTTTAACGCAAAGACCTGCCTGCTGTCCTTTCTTTATACCACGCTTTCTTAAAGTGGAGAAGGGCAGACGTTGACCAAGCACCACAACGGATGCGATATCACGAGTCCGTAACTGAGCATGACATACGTTAGCAATTGCAAAGAGATCTTCCTCAGAAGGCTGCACCGCATAGACCCATGGAATGTGCTTATAAACCACATGGGTAAATCCCTGCGCCCGAAGGTAATCATTCAACACGATGATCATCTCACAGACCCGAGCAGCCTTGCAACGAGCGTCCATCAGCAGACCACCATAGGTCAGTCCACTATGCGACCATAACGCCCCATTCCCGTCATCATTGGCAGGCAACAAGGCAGATAGTTTGCCTTTATCATAAAACATCAACGAATAATCAGCAAATCTATCGGCATGATAGTCCATATATCCCCGATAAAACAGGAACGTAGCATTCTTGGAGTGCCTCACAAAGGCATCCCACTCTTCTGCTCTATCCGGAGTATATCTGACGATATCAATCATTGCTTTTTACCCAATCCTGGAATTCATCATACTCGTATATGTACTCGTCCTCATCAAACAACTCCGAGGCCAGCACAAGACACACGGCACCGCTACTGAAGTCCTCCAGTGTGCGCCAAACCCCTGTACCAATGTACAAACCCTGATAAGGATGGTTCAAATGATAGATTTCCTTACCCCCACGACCATCGTCAACGGTGACATCAAACGAACCACTGACAGCAATCACGATTTCCTCACAGGTACGATGGGCATGACCACCACGTCGCTCACCAGAAGGCACGTCGTAGGTCCAGTAGACACGGGCAATGTCGAACGGGATGTTTTTGCTCTGTTCGGCAACAGTCAGATTGCCTCGCGGGTCGACAATCTTCGGCAGATCGATGAGTCTTGCTTTCATACTTTCTTCACTTTTCCATGCGGCAAAAACTGCATGGAACTCGAACATTCGTTTTACCTTAGCTTCGCATATGGGTCAGTACCGAGGACGGTCTTTGCCAATCGCTTGGCCTTGTCGCGGAGAGCATTCACATCATCGCCTACCTCGCCGTAGCAGAGTACGACACCCATACGGCGACCTTTGTGAGCTTCGGGTTTGCCGAAGATACGGATGCGGGTGCGGTCTTCTTTGAGGGCGTCGACGAAGTTGTAGTCGAGCAGTGAACGATCAACAGGTGTGGAGGCTTCTTTCGGTGAAAGAATAACGGCCGATGCTCCAGCGTGCTCCAGATGGATGCCGGCAATGGGCAGCCCCATGACGGCACGGAAATGGAGCTCGAACTCCGAGAGATTGGTGGTATGACCCAACGTCACCATGCCCGTGTCGTGTGGACGCGGCGAGAGTTCGGAGAAAATAACCTCACCCTGTTTCGTCAGGAAGAACTCAACGCCCCAAATGCCTGCACCCGTTAGTGCCTTTGTCACCTTGTCGGCCATCATCTGCGCCTGCTTCAGAGCCTCATCACTAATCTTATACGGCTGCCACGACTCGCGATAGTCGCCGCTTTTCTGCACATGTCCTATTGGGGGGCAGAATAGCGTGGGCCACCCGTGCTGCTGGGTTACGGTAAGGAGAGTGAACTCAGAATCGAAGTCGATGAACTCCTCAATAATAACTTCCTTCACGTCGCCACGCGAACCTTCCATCGCCTCACGAAATGCCTGCTCCAGCTCTCCATCGTTGTGAACGTAGCTCTGACCGTGACCTGAAGAAGACATCAGGGGCTTTACGACACAGGGAAATCCAATCTCGTCAGCAGCAGCCTTGAACTCGTCGAATGTCTTGGCATAGAAGTACTTAGCCGTGCGGAGGCCAAGTTCCTTGGCAGCCAGATCGCGGATGGCACGACGGTTCATCGTGTAGTTGACGGCACGTGCCGACGGTACCACCTGAATGCCCTGCTCCTCGAACTTGAACAAGCGCTCGGTGCGGATGGCCTCAATCTCCGGCACAATGATATCGGGCTTATGCTTGTTAACAACTGCCTCAAGGGCATCACCATCAAGCATCGAGAACACCTCGCGCTCATCGGCCACCTGCATGGCTGGTGCGTTATCGTAACGGTCACAGGCAATCACATACTGACCAGCCCTCATGGCGGCAATCACAAACTCCTTACCCAGTTCACCGGAACCTAATAAAAGGATCTTTTTCATCTATTATTATACATTTTTTCGTAATACTTCTGGTAGTCGCCGGATGTGACGTTGTCGAGCCACTCCTGATTATCGAGGTACCAGCGGACGGTTTTTTCTATTCCCTCTTCGAACTGCAACGAGGGTTCCCAGCCCAGTTCCTTCTGCAACTTCGACGAGTCAATGGCGTAACGCAGATCGTGACCGGCACGGTCAGTAACGAAGGTGATGAGGTCCATATCCTCGCCTTCTTTACGTCCCAGCAGTCGGTCGACGGTTTTGATAACAACCTTAATGATATCAATGTTCTTCCACTCGTTGAAACCACCGATGTTGTAAGTCTCAGCAATCATACCCTGATGGAAGATGAGGTCGATAGCTCGGGCGTGGTCCTCAACGAACAGCCAATCGCGCACGTTCTCGCCCTTGCCATAGACGGGCAACGGCTTACGGTGACGGATGTTATTGATGAAAAGAGGAATCAGTTTCTCTGGGAATTGATAGGGGCCGTAGTTGTTCGAGCAGTTCGTCACGATGACGGGCATGCCATAGGTGTCGTGATAAGCACGGACAAAATGGTCACTGGAAGCCTTGGCTGCACTATAGGGTGAATGCGGATTGTACTTCGTCGTCTCCAGGAAGAACTTGTCGCCGTAAGCGAGATGGTGCTCGGCACTCGAGGCCGTCGTCGTGAACGGTGGCTCAATGCCTTCAGGGTGTGTCAGTTCCAATGCACCGTACACCTCGTCCGTCGAGATATGATAGAAGCGCTTACCCTCGTAACGCTCTGGCAGTGACTCCCAATAGAGCTTTGCAGCTTGTAGCAGCGACAGCGTTCCCATCACGTTGGTTTTGGCGAACGTAAACGGATCCTTGATCGAGCGGTCTACATGCGATTCAGCAGCGAGGTGGATGATACCGTCCACCTTCTTGTCCTGCATCAGCTTGTAGAATGCGTCGAAGTCGCAGATGTCCATCTTCACAAACTCGTAGTTGGGTTTGTTCTCCACGTCCTTCAGATTCGCAAGATTACCCGCATACGTCAACTTGTCGAGGTTGATGATATGGTACTCAGGATACTTGTTCACGAACAGGCGCACCACGTGGCTTCCTATAAAGCCTGCGCCACCGGTAATTACAATTGTACGTTTCATATAGCTATATTTTTAATGTTTTCCTAATGTTATAACTTCACAATCACCGAATTTATTGCCTTCAATGGTCAATCTTATCAATGTACGCTCCTTATGCCAACCTTGTAAACCAGCGGCACCGGGGTTAATGTGCAGCATATTCAGCGTCTTGTCAAACTGCACTTTCAAAATATGACTATGACCTGCCACGAACAACTGAGGCGGATTGGCATAAAGCATGCCACGAACGCTATAGTCGTAGTTGCCCGGATAACCACCGATGTGTTTGATAAGCACGTCGACATCCTCTATCTTAAAACGATTTAGTTCGCGATACATCAGCCGCAGGTCACCACCGTCACAGTTGCCACAGACCGCACGCAACGGTCGGAATGCCGCCAGTTTCTCTGCCACCTCCACACTTCCGATGTCACCCGCATGCCATATCTCGTCACAGGGTTCGAAGTAATGCAAGTATTTCTCATCCCAGTAGCTATGCGTATCGCTGATAATCCCTATTTTCTTCATAGTCCGAAGCGTTTACGAATAAAGTCAGCAATAATTTTCTCAGTGGCCTGCAGCCCCAACACACTGGCATCGATGCAGAGGTCATAGCTCTCAGCTGCACCCCACTTCTTACCCGTATAGTAGTTGTAGTACGAGGCACGCTGCGATTCATGCTGCTTGATGAACTTATTGGCGGCAGGCACATCCAAATGCTGTTTGGCCATAATCTGGTCGATGCGGAAACGCTTTGAGGCCGAAATGAATACGCTCACCACATCTTTGCGTTCGCGCAACACATAATCGGCACAGCGTCCAACAAACACGCAGGAACCTTCGTCGGCAGCCTTCAGGATAGCGTCGCTCTGAAACTTAAACAAGCTATCCTGTGAAAAGCCGTTCAAATAGAGATTGTCATCGGGAACCGCAGCAGAATGCATGTGGAAGAGCGAACGGAAAATACCACGCCGCTCGTCGTTCTTTTCGAAGAACTTTTCCGAATAGCCGCTCTCTTTTGCGGCCAAATCCAGCAGTTCATGGTCGTAATACTTAGCACCGAAATCCAGTGCCAGCATGCGAGCAATATCGTGGCCACCACTACCCAACTGCCGACCGACACAAATGATGATATGTTTAT
This sequence comes from uncultured Prevotellaceae bacterium, assembly GCA_902800245.1. GTDB lineage: Bacteria > Bacteroidota > Bacteroidia > Bacteroidales > Bacteroidaceae > Prevotella. The sequence continues at coordinate 247 of CADCDY010000025.1, read as the reverse complement.
TTGTTTCCATTTTTAACTCCTAACTTCCTTATTTCTTAACTTCTTCATATACCACATCAATATCGGAATGGTCATAGCAAACGAACCGAAGTCGGACATCGGCATCGAGTACCAAACACCATCCAGCCCCCAGAACATCGGAAACACGTAGGCCATCGGCAACAAGAGTATCAACTGTCGGGACAGCGATAGGAATATCGATATCTTCACCTTACCTAAACATTGGAAGAAATTGGTGATGACGGCC
>CADCDY010000024.1 GCA_902800245.1 uncultured Prevotellaceae bacterium | reverse complement strand
GACGCGCAGACTGGTCCTGCTGTGCGCCACGACAATAACGTCATTATCGGTCAGCATCACTTGTTAGACGACAATCCCAAGATGCAAAATGTCTACGACCTGCTTACAAATAGTATTTACGAAAAGTCTACGAATAAATGATTAATTACGACTTGACAAAGATTCGCACCATCGTTTTTGATATTGACGGGGTGCTGTCCTGTGAAACGATTCCCCTTGGAACCGATGGTGTTCCTTGCCGTACGGTGAATATCAAAGATGGTTATGCCATTCAGCTAGCACAGAAAATGGGCTTGCGCATTGCTATCATCACTGGTTGCCGCATTACATCCGTTGCGTTGCGTTATCACGGCCTAGGTGTCGACGACGTCTATCTGGGTGCAGCCGTAAAAATTCAGACCTATGAGGAGTATGTGGCTAAATACGGCTATGAGGACGAAGAGGTGATGTATATGGGTGACGATATTCCTGATCTCGAAATCATGCGTCGTGTCGGTTGCCCAGTGTGTCCCAAGGATGCTTGTACTGAAGTCAAGGCTGCCAGTATCTATGTCAGCGACTACTGCGGTGGTTATGGTTGTGGACGTGATGTGATAGAGCAAGTATTGAAGGCTCAGCACAAGTGGTTGTACGACGAAAAGGCATTCGGATGGTAGCAAAAGATTATCATATTATACTTGCCAGCAATTCGCCGCGTCGCAAGGAGTTGTTGGCAGGTTTGGATGTTGAGTTCGATGTACGCGTCATCGATGGCATCGACGAGAGTTATCCCGACGATTTGCCCACGCGTGACATTGCACAGTATATTTCCCAGAAGAAAGCTGCAGCCTATCGTCAGACGATGGCTCCGGACGAGTTAATCATTACTGCAGACACTATTGTAGTATTGGGCACTCATGTGATGGGCAAGCCCAAAGATGCCGCTGAGGCTCACAATATGCTGCGCGAATTGAGTGGACAAACACATCAGGTCATCACTGGTGTCACGCTGACTACGACGGATCGTCAGACAAGTTTCTCTGTTACCACCGACGTGACATTTAAGTCGCTCACGGACAGCGAGATAGACTACTACGTTAGCCATTACCGCCCTTTTGACAAGGCTGGTGCTTACGGCATTCAGGAATGGATTGGCTACATTGGTGTCACGGCCCTGAACGGCAGCTATTTCAATGTCATGGGCCTGCCAGTGCAGCGTATCTACGAAGCACTTAGAACTTTTTAAAGCCATTTGACATGCAGACACCATATTATATGATAGAGGAGTCACTCCTTCGTCGCAACCTCGCACTCATTCGCGATGTTGCCCGTCGCACAGACTCAGAATGGATACTTGCCTTCAAGGCTTTTGCATTGTGGAAAACATTCCCCATTTTCCGCGAATATATCAGCGCTACAACGGCAAGTTCATTGTCCGAAGCCCGTCTGGCATTGGAGGAGTTCGGTGCGAAAGCCCATACATTTTCGCCAGCTTACAAGGAAGATGAGATGGACGACATTATCCGTTGCAGCAGTCATCTGACATTCAATTCGCTCTCGCAGTACGAGCGCTTTCATGAGCGCGCTGCAACATGTTCACTCGGTATTCGTGTTAATCCAGAATATTCCGAGGTCGGCACGCTACTATATAATCCATGTGCACCAGGTACGCGCTTTGGTGTTACGGCGGATAAACTGCCCGAGACGTTGCCTAGTGATATCCGAGGTTTTCATTGTCATTGCCACTGCGAGAGTGGGTCAGACGTGTTCCAGCGTACGCTCCAGCATATAGAAGAAAAGTTTTCTCGGTGGTTTCCACAGTTGGAATGGATTAATTTCGGTGGCGGACATCTGGTTACGCGCAAGGATTATGACATAGAACTGCTTGTCAGTATGATGCAGAAATTCCATGAGCGTTGGCCACATCTGAAAGTCATCTTCGAACCTGGTAGTGCCTTTGCCTGGCAGACGGGACCGTTAGTTTCCTCTGTTGTTGACGTTGTCGAAGACAAAGGCATCCGTACCGCTATCCTTGATGTCAGCTTTACGTGCCACATGCCTGATTGTTTGGAAATGCCGTATTATCCGGATGTTCGTGGTGCTGAGCATATTGAACCATCGGAAATGGGTGGACTACCATCAGATCTTCAGTCCTCAGATTTTGTTTATCGCCTTGGTGGCAATAGCTGCTTATCAGGTGATTTCATGGGCCTTTGGCAATTCGACCATGAGTTGCAGGTAGGTGAGCAGATAGTGTTCGAGGATATGATTCATTATACCACCGTGAAAACCAATACGTTTAACGGCATTACCCATCCGTCCATTTGCATGCTTCATGAAGACGATACATTGGAACTTCTGCGCCGATTCACCTACGAGGACTACCGAGACCGCATGGATTAATCGTTGTGTTTGTTGCTATGTCATAGCAACATACCTCAATTCCCAGAATGCTACTGCAGCAGCTGCGGCAACGTTCAGCGAGTCAACGCCATGCGCCATCGGTATGCGAACTGTATAGTCTGCCTCGTCGATAACTTGCTGTGGCAGTCCGTCACCTTCTGTCCCCATGATAATCGCCAGGTGTTGTTCAGCCTTCAGCCGTGTGTCATCCAGCGCGATGCTTTTATCCGTCAATGCCATTGCTGCTGTACGGAATCCGTAGTTGTGGAGTGTCGCTGTAATCGACCCGTCGAGCCACGTCCAGGGAACGAGGAACACGCTACCCATAGACACGCGTACGGCACGGCGATTCAGTGGGTCGCAGGTGTCGCGAGTCAGTAGGACGGCGTCGATGCCCAATGCTGCTGCTGAACGGAAGATGGCTCCGATGTTTGTCGTGTCCGTCACGGCGTCGATGATTACCACACGTCTGGCATCGTCTAGTAATTCATCCAGTGTTGGAGCTTTTCTACGTCTCATGGCACATAATACACCGCGTGTCAAAGTGTAGCCCGTAAGTTGCGCAAGTAGTTCACGACTACCAGTATAAATAGGTACGCGCGAGGCGATACGGTCGACGATGTCCTTGGCATCACCCTCGATGTGCTTTCGTTCACACAATAACGACACGGGTTCCCAACCAGCATCCAATGCTACGCGGATGACTTTCGGACTTTCGCAAATGAATAATCCCTTTTCGGGTTCCAGTGCCATACGTAACTGACTCTCGGTAAGCCTGCTATATGGACTTACGCGAGGGTCGTCGAGCGTAGTGATTTCAATCATGTAATTGTGATTACTTTTATGCTACAGCAGCATTGCCAACTGGTCAATTATATCTTTGGCAACGGCACTCTTGGACTTGCGTTCGTAGTCGCGCTGTCCGTCAGCGTTGATGATGCTGATTTGGTTTTCGTCCGACTGGAAGCATGTTCCTTCATTGCGGAGCGAGTTCAGCACGATGAAGTCGAGGTTCTTCTTTTGTAGCTTCTTCTGGGCGTTAGCTTGTTCGTCGTTGGTTTCGAGGGCAAAACCGACAAGTCGTTGTCCAGGTTGTTTCATACGTCCCAATTCTGCAGCGATATCGGGATTGGGTAGCAAACGGAGTCGCAGATCGTCGCCTTCGCGCTTAATCTTCTGGTCAGCTTGGTGGTCAGGACGGAAGTCGGCCACAGCAGCACAAAGGATGGCGGCATTGCAATTGGGAAATACAGTGGTAGCAGCGTCGAACATCTCCTGGCAACTCTCCACGTTGATGCGCTTGATAAGTTGCGCAGTCCTCGGTGACAATTGTGTAGAAACAGGTCCGCAAACCAGCGTTACATCAGCGCCACGACGTACACACTCCTCAGCAAGGGCAAATCCCATCTTACCACTGGAGTAATTGCCAATGAAACGGACGGGATCGATTTTCTCATGAGTAGGACCAGCAGTAATCATGATGTGTTTGCCTATCAAGTCTTTCGTTTCGAAGAAATAGTCCAGCGTTTCAACAATGCGTTCTGGTTCCTCCATGCGTCCCTTACCTTCCAGCCCTGAAGCCAGGAATCCACTCTGTGGTTCTACGATGTGGTTGCCGAATGAACGCAGACGTTCCATGTTCTGTTGGGTAGTCGGATGTTGGTACATGTCAAGATCCATCGCAGGGGCAATGAATACGGGAGCCTTCATGGAAAGATAAGTCGTAATCAACATGTTGTCGGCAATACCGTTTGCCATCTTTCCCAGTGTTGATGCCGTGCATGGAGCCACGAGCATGGCATCTGCCCAAAGACCTAATGCCACATGGGAATGCCACGTGCCATCGCGTTGGGAGAAAAAATCGCTGATGACTGGTTTCTGTGTCAGTGCGGAAAGTGTGATAGGGGTGATGAACTCCTTGCCAGCAGGGGTGATAACAACCTGCACCTCAGCACCTGCCTTTACAAGTCCACGGATTATCATGCAGGCTTTGTAGGCTGCTATGGAACCTGTAATGCCCAATACGATTTTCTTGCCTTTCAACATCTTGTTACTTACTTTGTTGCTTCGCGCAGACGGATACGTGTGAGCACCTGTTTCGTGTTATACGTGAAGTCGCCAGCCAATATCCAGCTATAGTATCCAGGATCCATGCGGAGAACGTCGGCAACAGGAAGCCCTTTGTGTTTACCAAAGTTGAAAACCTCGGTGCGCTTGCCGTTGACGTCAGCCCAGACGATACGACCTGCAAAGTCGACGTTATCGTTCTGCTTCGAGAAATCAGCTAAAGCCTGCATGTCATTCTCAAGTACTTTCTCAGGATCTTCGTTGACACCAGGGGCATATTTGTCCAACTCGCCCATCAGTACGCGATAAGTCGCTTCAGTATCCTGATCGGCACGGTGCGCCTCGAAGTCTTCCTCCATTTTACGTCCGCAGTAGAACCGATAGGCCGATGCCAGGTTACGACGTTCCATCTTCTTGAAGATGGTGCAAGCATCAATAAGGCGACACTTGGAGAAATCAAAGTCGATACCAGCACGTAGGAATTCCTCAGCGAGCAAGGGAACATCGAAGAAATTGGAATTGAATCCTGCAATGTCAGAACCTGAGAACACGGTCTCCATCTTCTTCGCAATCTGCTTGAAAGTGGGTTTGTCCTTTACATCCTCGTTGCTGATACCAGTCAGTTGGGTGATGATATCGTCGATGTGCTTCTCAGGGTTAATCAGTTCGTTACCTCTTTCCTCGCGTCCGTCTGGGTATACCTTAATATATGACAACTGGATGACACGGTCCTTGACCATGTCAAGTCCCGTAGTTTCCAAGTCGAATATAACAAGTGGTTTTGTTAAGTTCAGTTTCATATTTGCCTTTAGTCATTAATCAACATGGGCATCATCAACATCAGAACATCTTGATTCTCAGACTGTTCTGTAGGAAGAACCAAACCTGCACGGCTAGGATCTGCCAATTGGATGAGTACCTCAGAGCAATCGAAGTTGCCAAGTATCTCAATGAATGAAGAACCCTTGAAACCAATGCTCATGGGCTGACCTTCGTATTGGCACGCCATGCGCTCAGTAGCAGTCTTCGAGAAGTCGTAGTCCTCAGCATCGAGCTGCAGCGTACCACCCTCAACATGGAAACGGATGAGGTTGCTGGAGTCGCTGGAGAATGGCTGAACACGACGCAATGCTGCCAACAGACCCTGACGGTCGACGGTGAGTTGATTGGGGTTGCTCTGCGGAATGACAGAGTTGTAGTTGGGGTAGCGGCCCTCAATGAGTCGACAGGTGATTTCACCATCGGTATAGTCGATGAGTGCGTTGCGCTCGTCAAAGCGGATGATGACATCCTCACCGTCCTTGCTCAGAAGCGTCTTCAGCAGAGAAGCAGGCTTCTTGGGCAGGATGAACGATGCGGGCTGATCGCTATGAATGTTCAGAATCTTATTGCGCACCAACTTATGACCATCAGAAGCCACGATAGACAGGCACTCAGGAGTGAGGTCGAAATAGATACCATTCATGACGGGGCGCAATTCGTCTTGCGCTGTGGCGAAGAGCGAGCGGGTGATGTTCTCGGCCAGCACGGCACTTTCAATGACAATCTCTGTGGCACCGTCGCTGACTGTCTGGGTGACAGGGTATTCATCGGCACTCTCGACAGGCAGTGAGAACATACCATTCTGATAACTGATCTTTGCGATGTTGGCCTGCTGGTCTACATCGAACGTGATAGGTTGCTCGGAGAAACCCTTAACGGCCTCTAGTAAGTCGTGGTTGCCTACTGCAAAACGACCGTTGCCGTCGCTTTCAATCAGTTCAACCTGTGTCTTCATGACATTCTCGCTGTCCGAGGCTGTCAGGTGGAGCACATTGTCCTGAATGTCGAAAACAAAGTCTGCCAAAATGGGCAGAGAATTCTTACTGTTGATAACTCTTGAAAGAGCATTAAGCTTGCTGCTAAGTGCAGTACTTGATACGGTAAATCTCATATGTATATCTGTTTTTAGTTTCTATTCTATTCAAATTGAGTACAAAAATACAAAAAGTCTGGCTCAATAGCAAAAATATTTCGTAAAAAATGCACAAATTCGAATTTTTTTATGTAATTTCGCAATCTGAAACACGTAATAACAAGAAAAAAGTAATATTTATTATGGATTTAACAGGTAGAGTAATAGCCGTTTTGCCGGCTAACAGTGGAGTCTCTGCACGTACAGGTAACCCTTGGATGTCGCAAGAGTATGTAATTGAGGTACCAGGTCAGTATCCTCGTAAATGTTTGTTCCGTATCTTCGGTGAAGATCGCATCAAACAGTTCAATATTCAGATGGGTGAAGATATTACTGTGTCGTTTGACATTGACGCCCATGAATATCAGGGACGTTGGTTTAACGAGATTCGCGCTTATAACGTGACTCGTGGTGTCGCTCCCGTTGCTGGTGCCGCTCCTGTTGCTGGCGCTACTCCTTTCCCTCCCCAGCAGGCAGCTGCTCCTAACGACAGTACTTCACCATTCCCTCCTGCACAGGAACCCGCTGGTGAAGGTTCGGCCGACGACCTGCCCTTCTAAGGAAATTGGTTACACAAAGAATAAGCCCAAGGCAAGAGTTGATGCTCAAGTCTTGGGCTTTATTGTGTTTGCTTTGATAAAGCGAACAGACGATACAGACTATTTCAGTTGTTCAGCGACGAAAGCCTCCAGTTCCTCACCGCGAAGTCCACGACGCAGGATAGTACCCTTTTGGTCGACAACGATGGTGTGGGGGATACTTGTCACCTGGAAATGCTGGGCGATTTCATTCTCCCAACCCTTCAAGTCGCTCATCTGAGGCCATGTGAATCCCAATGCTTCCGTGCCCTTTACCCATGCATCCTTGTCGTTGTCGAGCGATATACCAATGATGCCGAGTCCTTTCGTCTTATGTTTGTCATACATTTGCATCATGAATGGCATTTCCTGACGGCATGGACCACACCATGAGGCCCAGAAATCGATGACGGTTACTTTGTGTTTCTTGACTTCGTCCATCAGACTGATTTCCGTTCCGTCTGGAGCTTTCTGCGTGAAGTCTTTGATGGTGGCACCCTCAGCAGTCTTTGCTGTAGCATTGATGGCCTGTTCCAACTGCTTGATAGCTGTTCGCTGGCGCATCTCTGCAGGCAAATCTTTAATCAGTTTTGCACGAGTATTGTTGTCAATGAGTTCCTCAGGATAGTACGTCAGAAGGAAGTATCCAAACTCGTTGTCGATGTTTTTCTCTGCAGTCTTAACCACCAGTTCAGCAAACCGCTTGTTCAGCTTGTCAATCTGCTCCATACCTTTCTGCTGCTCTTCCTGCGAAAGATTATTGCCATAGATATGTTCTGCAATACGATTGATTTCCTTACCGATAGACATCACACTATCGTTGAGTGTCTGCCATTGGTTATTGCAGGTTGTTCCTCCCACACGCGAACCGCCAGGTTGGCCTGTCAACTGAATGTTAATGGTGCCAGGCTCCATAAAGAATGCAGCATTGATTTCATTGCGTTTGGTACTATATATCATGCACAATGCTGTAGAATCCGTCTCACCGCTCAATTTGAATTTTCCATCCTGAATGATGAGCGTATCACTAGGAATACCTGTCTGCAAATCCTTGGTGATAAACAGCGTGTCACCGTCGGCCAGTCCTTCAGAAGAGCTAACCGAACCGCTAATCTTGTAACTATTTGACTGACAGGATGTCAGCAGGGCAACACTAAATAATATACTGGCTAGAGATGCTTTCATTGTTGATAACTCTACGGATTGTTTCTGCGAATAAATCTGCTACACTCAGCTGTTTCACTTTGGCGCACCGCTGAGAGTAGGGGATGGAGTCGGTAAATACGATCTCCTCGAGGGCTGAATTCTGAACACGTTCGCTGGCGGGCCAGCTTCCTTCATGATATCTGCAGCTTTGGTAATGGTACCTGCAGTATCCACCATGTCGTCGATAATCACCACATTCTTACCTTCCACGTCACCGATAATCTGCATCGTGGCTACCACATTAGCACGAGCACGGGTCTTGTTACACAGCACCAGCGGACAACCTAGATACTTGGCATAGGTATTAGCACGCTTGGAACCACCTACGTCAGGCGATGCTATCACCATATCCTCAAGTTTCAGACTCTGCAGATAGGGAAGAATAACGTTCGACGCATAGAGATGGTCGACAGGAACATCGAAGAACCCCTGAATCTGGTCTGCATGGAGGTCCATCGTAATCACGCGATTGACACCAGCAGCACTCAGCAGGTCGGCCACCAATTTTGCGCCTATGCTGACACGTGGCTTGTCCTTTCGATCTTGACGTGCCCATCCGAAATAGGGAATGACCGCATTGATGGTACGTGCAGATGCGCGCTTGGCGGCATCAATCATCAAGAGCAACTCCATCAGATTGTCAGAGTTTGGGAACGTGCTCTGTACGAGGAAGATGTCGCGTCCACGGATGCTTTCCTCATATGAAACAGCAAACTCGCCGTCGGAGAACTTGGTGATAAGAAGTTCACCTAACGGACACCCAAGGCTTTGGCAGATTTTCTCCGCGAGGTACTTTGTTGCCGTACCTGAAAATACCATGTAGTTTTTATTGTTCATAGCTTATCCTATAGCTTTACGTAGTTTTGCAAAATGATCAATCAGTGCCTGATAGTCCAGTTCCTGCTGGATGTTGAAACGATTCCAAAGGTCGCCGCTGATGACGATACCTCCGAAACCTAAGTCCTTGGCCATCTTGATAGTGTCGAGATTCATGCCTCCCAATGCATAGACGTGGCGGTCGATGAGTCCACGACGCGATGCCTCTTTCAGTTCCTCGGCGGTGAATGACGCCTTCTGGTCTGGTTCCGTCTGACTGTCAAAGATGTATTTCAACAGCACATAATCAGCATTCTTCTTGGCCGTTTTCAATTGGTCCAGATGCGTACATGTACGACTGATGTTTCCGCGATAGCCTTTTGGTGCAGGAGTGGTCTCGTCGTCAATATGGATACCACGCAACTTGTATTCTTCCTTGAGGTAGAAATTGTCGTGAACGGTAATCTTCTTATAGTAATCGTCCGACAGCAATGTCAGCAGTCGTTCAGAATAGATGGGCTCGGAACCTGGCTTATAAAGATGCAGGTTGTCGAGTCCCTCCTCGAAGAGTGACGTCAGGATTTTATCTTCCTCCACGAAGAACGTGGGTTGTGTCATGAGAACGAGTTTCATGCCCTTTTAGTTAGCAGATTCAAATTCTTTCAGGAAACGTACATCGTTTTCAGAGAACATACGGAGATCTGACACGCGGTATTTCAAGTTGGTAATGCGCTCGACGCCCATGCCGAAAGCATAGCCGCTGTACTCTTTGGAGTCGATGCCACACTGCTCCAGCACGTTGGGGTCAACCATACCACATCCGAGAATCTCAACCCATCCTGTGTGCTTGCAGAATCCACAACCCTCGCCGCCACAGATGAAGCACGAGATATCCATCTCTGCACTGGGCTCAGTGAATGGGAAATATGAGGGACGCAGGCGAATCTGGGTATCTGGTCCGAACATCTCGCGAGCGAAGGACAGTAGCACCTGTTTCAGGTCAGTGAACGATACATTTTTGTCGATATACAATCCTTCCACCTGATGGAAGAAACAGTGTGCACGTGCCGTGATGGCCTCATTACGATATACACGTCCAGGACAAATGACGCGGATAGGTGCTGTCAGTTTACCGTCTTCCGTGTGCATATTCTCCATCACACGAGCTTGAACGCTTGATGTGTGTGAACGCAACAGGATGTTCTTGGTGACATCGTTTGGATGCTGGCTGACAAAAAAGGTGTCCTGCATGTCGCGAGCCGGATGGTCGGCGGCAAAGTTCATCTTTGTGAAGACATGCAAATCGTCCTCTACCTCAGGACCGTCTGCAAGGACAAATCCCATTCGCGAGAAAATGTCGATAATCTCGTTGGTCACGATGGTCAGCGGATGACGCGTACCCAGTCCAATGGGGTAGGGCGTACGTGTCAGGTCGATGCCTTCGTTGTCGCCTTCCTGAGTAGAGCAATTCTCGCGTAACTGGTTGATGCGCTCTGTAGCCAACGTCTTAAGCTCATTAATCTTCATGCCGACCTCTTTTTTCTGGTCAGCAGGTACTTCGCGGAAATCGTTCATCAAGAGCGTAATCTCGCCTTTCTTACTCAGGTATTTAAGGCGCAGCTGCTCTACTTCCTCGGCATTCTGCGCGTTTAATGTTTGTACTTCTTTCAGAAGTTGGTCAATCTTGTCAAGTATCATGTTTCTATATATAGAATTCTATTTTGCCTGCAAAGGTACGAATAAGTGAGCGAAAAACCAAATAAAATTTGGACTTTTCCGAACGGGAGTGCCTTCTCGCGAAGCGAAAAGGTACTAAATAATTATGAACTATGAACTATGAATTATTTTTGCCATTTGCTCTTGCAACTCCTTTGCTTTCTGTCCTGCTACCTCGGCAAAGTCCTCATTCTGAGAAGCATAGATAATTCCACGAGAGGAATTCACTAACAGCCCAATCTCATCAGGAATCATACCGTATTTGCATACCTCTTCGAGACTTCCACCTTGTGCACCAACACCAGGAACCAGCAGGAAGTGCTTGGGGGCTACCTTGCGGATGTCCTCGAACATCTTTCCCTGCGTGGCTCCGACGACATACATCATGTTATCCTCGTTGCCCCACTGCTGACTTTGCTTCAGCACCTTCTCGAAGAGACGCTCACCCTGAGCATCCTCCGTCAGCTGGAAGTCGTGCGAACCCTTGTTGCTGGTCAGTGCCAACAGGATGACCCACTTGTCGTCGTAACCGAGGAAGGGGGTGACGCTGTCTTCGCCCATATAGGGAGCAACGGTCAGAGCATCGACGTCGTACTCCTCGAAGAACGTCTTGGCATACATCTTCGACGTGTTGCCAATGTCACCACGCTTGGCATCAGCGATGATGAAGTGGTTGGGGTATTCCTCTTTCAGGTAGTCGATGGTGGCTTCGAAAGCCAGAATGCCATCTACTCCGTAAGCCTCGTAGAAAGCCAGATTGGGCTTGTAGGCTACGCAGTAGGGGGCTGTGGCATCGATAATCAGGGCATTAAACTCGCACAAGGCGCGGAAGATGTAGTCGTCGCCGTCCTTTTCCTTTGCCTCGTCGATGATGCACTGCGGTATCTTGTTGATGTCCGTATCGAGACCTACGCATAGAAACGAGCGTTTCTCACGAATCTGTTCTATTAATTCTGTTCTTGTCATGAAATGCTTTTCTTTATTAATAATAGGATAAATCTTGATAGGAAGAAGACGATTAACCATACCAGCCAATAAAGCCAAAAGCCATGCGATTGCTGCGGCAATGAATATTGCCAGAAAGTCAGACCATTGCTTCTTGATGCTAGACCATGTCCATTCTTTTTTAACTTCTTTCCAAAATCCCATAATTCAATTATAATTCTGATTCTTTCATACGTTCTGCATTTTCAGCCACAGTCAGCGCATCAATCATGGGCTGAATGTCGCCACCGAGGAAGCCCTGCAGGTCGTGAGTCGTGTAGCCGATACGATGGTCTGTCACGCGTCCCTGTGGGAAGTTGTAGGTACGGATCTTGGCTGAACGGTCACCTGTAGAGACGAGGCTCTTACGACGAGAGGCGATATCGTCCATATACTTCTGGTGCTCCTTATCATATATAAAGGTGTACAGGCGCGAGAGGGCACGCTCTTTGTTCTTGGGTTGGTCGCGCGTCTCGGTACATTCAATAAGTATCTCCTCCGTCTCGCCCGTATTAGGGTTCTTCCACATATAGCGCAGACGAACACCCGATTCCACCTTGTTCACGTTCTGACCACCGGCACCAGAACTGCGGAAGGTATCCCACTTGATCTCACCCTCGTTGACGTGTACCTCGAACTTATCAGCTTCAGGCAGTACGGCAACGGTAGCGGCAGAGGTGTGCATGCGTCCCTGTGTCTCGGTAGCTGGTACACGCTGTACACGGTGTACCCCCGATTCATACTTCAAGGTACCATAGACATCAGCACCGCTGACGGCAAAGTCAATCTCCTTGAAACCACCCACGGCACCTTCGCTGACGCTGGTAATGCTGAGCTGCCAACCCTTCGAGTCACAGTAGCTCTTGTACATCTTAAATAGGTCGCCGGCAAAGAGACAAGCCTCGTCGCCACCTGTTCCTGCACGAATCTCCATCTGCACATTCTTGGCATCCTCAGGGTCCTTGGGGATGAGTGCAATCTTGATTTCCTCTTCTAACTTTGGTTGTAGCGCCTCGTTCTCCGTCAGCTCTTCGCGAGCCATCTCCTTCATCTCTGGGTCACTCTCGTTGGCCAGAATGTCCTTTGCCTCCATGATACTGTTCAAACAGGCGATGTAGCGCTTACGGGCGTCCATGATGTCGCCCAAATCCTTGTACTCTTTTGTCAGTTTCACGAAACGGTTCTGGTCGGCTATCACGTCAGGGTCGGTAATCAGTGTCGACACCTCCTCGAAGCGAGCCTCCAGACCGTCTAATTTTTGTAGTATACTGTTATTTTCCATATTCTCTTTAGGGGCTGAAGCGTAACCTCAGTGTACGGAACACTTAATAATTGAAGGTGCCGAATTCGGACTGGATAGTCAGGTCCTTGGGACCTTCCTCGATGTGACCTACGACTTGTGCGTCGATGTTGAACGAACGAGAGAGGGCGATGACCTGATCGGCAACCTCAGGACGTACGTAGATTTCCATGCGGTGTCCCATGTTGAACACTTGGTACATTTCCTTCCAGTCTGTGCCAGAACAATCGTGAATGACACGGAACAACGGAGGAACGGGGAACATATTGTCCTTGACGACGCGGCAGTTGTCGTTGACGAAGTGGAGCACCTTGGTCTGGGCGCCACCTGTGCAATGCACCATACCGTGGATTTCGGGGCGCAGCTCGTCGAGCAGGCGCTTGATGACGGGCGCATAGGTGCGGGTGGGGGAGAGCACGAGCTGGCCAGCATCGACGGGGGAACCATCGACCGCATCCGTCAGTTCGTACTTGCCGCTATAGACGAGGTCGTCGGGCACGGCATGGTCGAAGCTCTCAGGGTATTTCTCGGCCAGATACTTTGCGAAGACATCGTGACGGGCTGAGGTCAGACCGTTTGAGCCCATACCACCATTGTAGCGCTTCTCATAGGTAGCCTGCCCTGTGGATGAAAGACCCACGATGACGTCGCCCGGACGGATATTGGCGTTGTCGATAACGTCAGAACGCTTCATGCGGCAAGTGACGGTAGAGTCGACAATGATGGTGCGAACAAGGTCGCCCACGTCAGCCGTCTCACCACCTGTGGGCCAGATGCCGATGCCCATCTCGCGGAGCTCTGCCAACAGTTCGTCGGTACCATTGATGATGGCTGAGATGACCTCACCTGGGATGAGCATCTTGTTGCGACCGATAGTACTCGAAACAAGGATGTTGTCGACTGCACCCACGCAGAGCAGGTCGTCGGTATTCATGACGATGGCATCCTGGGCAATGCCCTTCCATACGCTGAGGTCGCCTGTTTCCTTCCAATACATGTAGGCTAGAGCAGACTTGGTGCCTGCTCCGTCAGCATGCATGATATTGCAGTACTCGGGGTCACCTCCGAGTATGTCAGGGATAATCTTGCAGAATGCCTGCGGGAAGATACCCTTGTCGATGTTTTTGATAGCAGCGTGGACGTCCTCCTTAGCGGCAGAGACGCCACGCTGCATATAGCGGTTGTTCATATTAAAATTTTACTTTTGGAGCATTCTGAGCGTCAGCATCGGCCTGGAACTTGTCCATGGTGTTGAAGCCGAAGACACCAGCGATGATGTTCTTGGGAAACTTACGAATATAGGTGTTGTAGTTCTGTACGACGCCGTTAAACGTGTTGCGGGCCTCGTTGATGCGGTTCTCGGTGCCTTCCAACTGTACCTGCAGGTCGCGGAAGTTCTCGTTGGCCTTCAGTTCAGGATAGTTTTCCTGTACGGCAAGCAGACGTCCCAGTGCAGAACCCAGCTCGCCCTGTGCCTGCTGGAATTCCTTCATCTTCTCAGGAGTCATGTTTGAGGGGTCGATGGTTACCTGAGTAGCCTTTGCGCGAGCGTTGACGACAGCCTCGAAGGTTTCTTTCTCGTGTGAAGCATAGCCTTTGACTACCTCGACGAGGTTAGGGATGAGGTCAGCACGACGCTGATAAGCCGACTGTACGTTAGCGAAGGCAGTAGTAGCTTTCTCCTGCTCTCCGACCATTGAATTGTAAGCACTTGCAGCCCACATGACGACAACGACAACAGCTGCGATGATTCCGATAGTTGATTTACTTAATTTCATAATGCGTTATTATTTAAAAAGTTAATAAAATCGTTTTTACCAGCGTGACGTAGCACCACCACCGCCGAAGGAACCTCCTCCGAAGTGGCCGCCTCCGCCACCGCCTCCGAAGTGACCACCGCCACCGCTGAAGCCTCCGAAACCGCCTCCGCCACCACTACTGCGGGATGCCTCGTAGAACGGGTTAGCAAGCAGTGATGCAGCACCAGCCATGCCTAGCCAGTGGTATTCGCGGTTTTTGCGCAGGTAGAACACACACCAGGCAATGATTGCCAGCGTGGTGAGTCCGATGGTTCCCAGACCATCATCACCACTATCGCCCAACAGATTCGACATCTGTGGCAGTTCTTTCTTCTGCAAGGTAGAATAGATGGCCTCCGTCAGGTAGTACATCGCACTGTCGGGCATTTCTGCGCGCATGGCAGGCACAACGTATTCCTGTTCCAGACGATGGCATTCGGCATCCGTCAGGTCAGCCTCCAATGCGCGTCCTGGCGAGATGTTGATGCTATGGTCTTGGTAGCCTACGACCACCACGAGTCCCTTGTTGCCATAGCCTACGCCATATTTGTTACCCACTTCCTGTGCAAAACGGAAGGGGTCGTCGTTTTCGATATTGTTGACCACGATGACTACCGACTGCACGCCCAACTCGTTTTCCAGACGCTTTAGCGTGACGTTCATCTTGTCGACAGTTTCCTGTTTCAGCACGTAGTCGGGGTTAGAGACATATTGTGTCGAGTCCTGTAAGTAGGGGATGGGGATATTCTCAGCATTCCACAGCGTTGATTCCTGATTGTTGCTAGCAGCCTGCGAAGCAACGGCTGATGCCGGTTCCTCCGATGATGGCAACGATGCTCCGCAACAAACCATTGCGCAGATAATGCCTATGATGAACATCCAGCCCCATATCTTACGGTTCTTCGTCCATTCAGGGTTGTTCTTCTTGTATTCTTCGAAAATCTCTTTTCGCTTGCCAAGATATTCCTTCGCCAAATCTTCATATTTCTTAGAGTACTGGTGTTTCAGTTTTGACGATGTCAGAATCTGCAAACCAGAAACCTGTGAAGACTCCATGTTATATGAATCCTCCAGCGCGTTGATGGCGTCATTGTACTGACGGGTCAGTTCGTCGATTTTCTCTATATATTCTGCCATTGCATTTTTTGTTTGGGTCTTGGCGGCAGAACCGCCAAGCACAATGTTATTTGTTTTCGTGCCAGAACTCCCACGAGGCAAAAGCCTGCAGGAGCAGCATTTCCAGTCCGTTCTTCACTTGTGCACCTTGTGCAGCACCTTTGCGCATAAACAGCGTTTCGTCTGGGTTGTAGATCAGGTCGTAGAGGATGGTGTGGCTGTCCATAGCCTCGTAAGGCAACATCGGACACTCCTCCGTCTTGGGATACATACCCAGCGGGGTGCAGTTGACGATGACGTTATACTCTTTCACGACTTCGGGCGTGATACGTTCGTACTGGATGGTGCCAGGACGTTCGTAGCGACTGACGAAGACTGTCTCGAGTCCCAGGTTGCGCAGTCCGTAGTCGATGGCTTTCGACGCTCCTCCTGTTCCCAGAATAAGTGCCTTCTGGTGCCATTTCTTTTCGAGCATGGGTTCTATGCTCTGTGTGAATCCGATGACATCCGAGTTATAGCCCTTCAGCTTGATATTTTTACCCTCGTGGATGACTCGGATGACGTTGACGGCTCCGATGGCCCGTGCCTCTGGCGATATGCTGTCGAGGAACGGTATCACCTTCTCCTTGTAGGGTATGGTAACGTTGAGGCCTTTCAGTTCTGGGTTCTGACTGAGCACCTCGGGCAGGATGTCGATGGTGGGAATCTCGAAATTCTCATAGACGGCGTCTATGTCTTCATCATGAAACCTCTGGTTGAAGTAGCTGATGGAGAACGAGTGTCCCAGTGGATAACCGATGAGTCCGTACTTGTCCATAGTGGTTGGGTTGTTGGGTTGAAACTATTTTTTTGCAAAATACATTGTGCAGATGCCGAAGGTCAGTCGTCGGAATGATGCCTCGGCAAAGCCTGCCTTCTTCAGGATATCCACCATGCGCTCGCCTTGCGGGAACGCCTCGATGGTCTTGGTGAGATAAGAGTAGGCGCTGGTGTCCTTGGAGATGAGTCGTCCGTAGACGGGCAGCACCGTATGAGAGTAGATGTGGAACAACTGTCGCATGGGGAACGAGACGGGTGTCGTCAGTTCCACGATGCTGAGATGTCCACCAGGCCGTAGTATGCGGCACATCTCGCGCAGTCCTGCGTCGAGGTCGGCAAAATTGCGAATGCCGAAGGCCGCGGTTACGGCGTCAAAAGTTGCATCAGGGTAGGAGAGACTGGTACAGTCTTCATGCTCGAAAGCGATGCGTTCAGTGAGCCCCACCTCGTTGACCTTCTTCCGTCCGACGTCCATCATACCTTCGCTGATGTCGATGCCTGTGACATGTACGCCGTCCAGCATCTGACAGGCCTGTATGGCAAAGTCGCCTGTGCCTGTTGCCACGTCGAGGAGGGTCTTGGGGGCGAAGGGCTCTAACAGCTTGATGGCCTTACGGCGCCACCCCTTGTCGATGTTCCAGGAAAGTCGGTGATTGAGTGTGTCATAGGTAGGGGCAATGTTGTCGAACATCGCCTCCACCTGTTGAGCTTTATCTCCGCAGGTATATGGGTTTATTTGTTCCTGCTGGTAAGCCATTCGCTGACGTTCTTCTCAATGCGGGCGGCGAGGTCTTCCTCGGCGACAGAATCGCCGAGCACAGTGGTTTTGTCAAAGCGCTCGCCTACAATGTGCTCGTAGAGCTCGATGTAACGGTCTGAGACGCTCTCGGCATATTCGTCGGTAATCTCAGGCATCACCTGACCGGGCTCGTTCATGAAGTCGTGCTCGATGAGCCACTGACGCACGAACTCCTTTGACAGCTGGCGCTGGGGCTCGCCCTTGGCCAATTTCTCCTCATAGCCGTCGGCATAGAAGTAGCGGCTGGAGTCGGGCGTGTGAATCTCGTCGATGAGGTACACCTTACCGTCGCGCTTGCCAAACTCGTACTTGGTGTCGACGAGGATGAGTCCGCGCTTCTCGGCAATCATCTGACCACGGGCAAAAATCTTGCGGGTGTAGTCCTCCATGATGGCGTAGTCCTCGGCAGAAACGATGCCCTGGGCGATGATTTCTTCCTTCGAGATGTTCATGTCGTGACCCTCGTCGGCCTTGGTGGTCGGGGTGATGATGGGCTCGGGGAAACGCTCGTTCTCCTTCATGCCGTCGGGCAGCTTCACGCCACACAACTCACGGCAACCATTCTTGTACTCACGCCAGGCAGAGCCAGTGAGGATAGAGCGGATAATCATCTCCACACGGAAACCCTCACACTTCAGACCCACGGTGACCATGGGGTCGGGGGTAGCCAGTTTCCAGTTCGGACAGATGTCGGTAGTGGCATCCAGGAACTTCGCGGCAATCTGGTTCAGCACCTGACCTTTGAAGGGGATGCCCTTTGGCAGCACGACGTCGAAAGCGGAGATGCGGTCGGTGGCCACCATCACCATCAGGTCGTCGTTGATGTTGTACACATCGCGTACCTTTCCGTGGTACACGCTTTTCTGTCCATTGAAATGGAAATCAGTCTTTGTTAATGCTTTCATCTTTATGTTGTTCTTTATCGAATTTTTCGTATGCGTTGACGATGCGGGTTACCAGCTTGTGGCGGACAATGTCCTTGCGGTTCAGTTCGACAATGCCGATACCCTCGACGTCATTCAGGATGTGCAGTGCCTCCACCAGTCCGCTCTTCTGCGACTTCGGCAGGTCTATCTGCGTCATGTCACCCGTGATAATCATCTTCGTGTTCCAACCCATGCGCGTCAGAAACATCCGGATTTGCTGTGGGGTCGTGTTCTGGGCTTCGTCCAGTATGACGACGGCATCGCTCAACGTGCGCCCGCGCATAAATGCCAACGGGGCTATCTGGATGACGTGCTTCTCCATCATGTCTTGTAGCTTCACTTGTGGCAGCATGTCTTCCAGGGCGTCGTACAACGGCTGCAGGTAAGGATCAATCTTGTCCTTCATGTCGCCAGGCAGGAATCCCAGTTTTTCGCCAGCCTCTACGGCAGGGCGGGAGAGGATGATCTTCTTCGCCGTCTTTTCCTTCAAGGCCTTCACGGCCAGGGCTATCGACAGGTACGTCTTGCCGGTTCCTGCAGGGCCTACGGCGAATACCATATCGTTCTCGGCATAAGCATCAATCAGCTTCTGCTGGTTCTCTGAGCGGGCCTTGATGGCTCGTCCCGACATCGAATAGACCACCACACCGTCAGCTACTTCATCCTTCGTGCGGTGTCCCTTGACGATGTCCAGAATGTCCTCCTCGCGGAGGGTGTTAAACCGTACAATATGCTGGCGCAGCTTCTCGGACGCTTCCTCGAAGGAGGCCATCTGTTCCTCGTCGCCGAGGATGCGGATGACGTTGTCGCGCGCTACAATGCGTAGCTTGGGGTACAAGGCTCGCAGCATCTGCAGGTGCTGGTTGCCAATGCCGTAGAACACTACGGGGTCTATGTCTTCTAATACAATATGCTTCTCTATCATATATTATAATATGGTGCAAAGGTACAAACAATAATCGATATACGCAAATGTTTTTCCGTTTTTCAGTGTTAAATGCACATTTTTTTGATACCTTTTTGACCAATTTGTTTGGCACTTTCGTTTTTTTGCCGTACCTTTGTCGCTGTTATGAGGTACAATACAAATGCTCAGGGAGAATGGGACCATCTGACGGTCCAGCAGGAACAGCCGCTTCTCGAATTCCTGCTTGCGAACGTGAAACAGAGCCGCACCAAGATCAAACAGACACTGCAGGGTCAGGGTATCAAGGTGAACGGCAAGACGGTGACGCAGTTCGATTACCCGCTGCAGCCTGGCATGAAGGTCGCAGTCAGCAAAACCAAGCGCAATCAGCAACCCTTCCGCTCGCGCTACGTGAAGATAGTGTACGAAGACCGCTGGCTCATCGTGGTGGAGAAAGCCGTAGGCATTCTGTCGATGGCGGCAGGCCACTCGTCGCTGAACGTCAAAACGGTGCTGGATGATTACTTCAAGAAGTCGCACCAGAACTGTACGGCCCACGTGGTGCATCGTCTGGACCGTGACACCAGCGGACTGATGGTCTATGCGAAGGATATGGATACGGAACAGCTGATGGAGCACAATTGGCACCAGATGGTGTATGACCGCCGCTACGTCGCCGTGCTGTCGGGCGAGATGGAACAGGACGAGGGCACTATTGAGAACTGGCTGAAGGACAACAAGGCCTACATCACTTATTCGTCGCCTGTTGACAATGGCGGAAAGTATGCCATTACCCACTTCTACGTCATGGACCGTACGACGGAGCATTCGCTGGTGGAATTCAAACTGGAGACAGGCCGTAAGAACCAGATTCGCGTGCATGCTGCCGATATGGGACATCCCGTTTGTGGCGACACGAAATACGGCAATGGTGACGACCCTCTGCACCGCCTCTGTCTGCATGCGTGGCTGTTGTGTTTCTACCACCCCGTGACACGCCAGCCCCTGGAGTTTGAGACTCCTGTACCGTCTCAGTTTAAGAGAGTGATAGAAGAAGATAGAAAGAGATAAAAAGAAAATAGAAGAATGGAAAACAATATTGGTTATTACCTTGCGTTGCTGGCGCTGATCATCATCGGTTTCATCGTGGTGAAGAAAGTGGCCTCGTGCATGATTAAGTCCGTTGTGGGCATCATACTCATCCTGGCCGCCGCAGCTATCTACTGGTTATATTTAAAGTAGCAATATACCAGCACTGACGCAGAGTCCATAGATAAAGATGTTGCGGGCCGTTTCGCCTAAGCATTCGTTCAGCTGACGTCCGTAGTTCATACGGCGCATCTTCAGCCATGTGAATGTGTGAAACAGCAGGTAGAGCAATGGCAACACAAAGGCCAGCACATGGCCGTTCATCCAGAATACCAGTCCGATGAGGCAGGCCGTACAACCCAGTGCCAAATAGAGCCACTCCGTAGCATCGGCACCAATCAGTACCACCAGCGTTCGTTTGCCGTCAGCCTGGTCGTTATAGCGGTCGCGATAGTTGTTGACGATGAGCAGTCCGTCGATGACCAGTCCGCAAGCCACGGAAGCCAGAAAAACCTGCCACGTGACGGTATGCAACTGGACGTAGTAGGTGCAACAGACGGGCACAATGCCGAAGAATACCAGCACCAGCACGTCGCCCAGTCCGAGGTAGGACAGGTGGGTGGTGTAAAGAAAGCAAAACACAACACACAACAGTCCGACGGCAATCATTTCCAGTCCTCCGTACCACACCAAGGGCAGTCCTACAAGGCACGCTACAACGGTGGTTGAGGCGATGGCCTGTTTCATGGCCTCGATGCTTACCCAGCCTTGTGTGCAGGCTCTAAGCGGCCCTAACCTTGTGGCACTATCGTCGTTGCCACGGGCATAATCGAAGAAATCGTTGACGAAGTTGGCGTCAATCTGCATAATGAAAGCAAACAGCATACACAATGCTGCCGCCAGCCAACTGAATACGTCGTCGCCATATTCGCGACAGTCGACAAAGGCCAGCGACAGGCCTATCATGACAGGAACGGCAGCACCTGTCAGTGTTTTCGGACGTGCTGCTAACAGCCAGGCTTTCAGGGAATTCTGACGAACGTTATCTTCTTTCATCTTCAAACAGCTTATCAAACACCTTTCTCATTTCCTTCGGTTCGGTAATCAGTTTGCGCAGTTCATTTAGTTTGCGCTCGTTTTCTGAACCTTGAATCCACAGACGGATATAGCCGTTGACGGAGTATTTCTCGTTCATGTGCTGCATGAAGCGTTGCCAGTGGCCTTCCGTATTGAGTTCGGGATAGTTGGCCAGCCCATACTGGATGGTACGTCGGATGACCGTCTCGGGGTCGATGTCACGATCGGCCTCAGCAACGATTTTTCCGTAGATACTGCGCGGAGTCCTCGATGCAGAAGCACGGTGGTCCTCAACGGCTTCCTTCATCATCTTCAACTGGTCTGTCGAGAACCAACGTTTGAGCCGTGCATCGGCAATCAGGATCTTACCGCTTGTCAGGTGGTGGATGGCACGTGGGCCTGAGAGTCCCAAGTCGTGGTAGGCGGCAATGGTGTATGCCATGTTAAGGTCAGCCCCAATCTTGCGTGCCAAGTCCAATGAACGGCGTATGACGCGTGTGGCATGCTCCATATTGTGTGCCTTGTCAAAGTTGGCATACTGGGGCAGAATCTTGGTCTCCACAAATTCTACCAAATCAAGTGAAGGGTTCTGTGTCATCATAACTTTCTACTTTCAATTCTCAACTATCGACTAATTGATGAAAGTCCATGAAACACCCATGCGGAGTGTACGGTTGTTCATGGGGTAGTGGGGTGCCAGGAACTGCATTTTCGAGCCGGAGCCTGCGTTGATATGACTCATGGAAATGAAGAAACGGGCACGCTTCAACTGCATGTTGGCATAGATATCGACAAACGGATAACCTCCCAGCTCAATACGACAGTCAGGATTCTGCTGGATGGCAAACTGAGCGATTTGCGGCAGGTAGTCAGGAGCATCGTATTTGGTGAAATAGGTGACACATCCACCCAGTTCAACGTCGAGCACACGGGCAATCTTAAACTTCAAGAAGAGGTTCGAGAAGAGGTTTATCGAAGGCAAGGGCAATACTTCCTTGTTGCTGGAGTTCTGATAGGTGACGATGTTCTCCCAGTTCAGCGGGCCTAAGCGGAAGTTCTGCATCAGTTGGGCGGTCAACACGTTGATATTGCCAGATTCCTGGTATATACCGCCTGTCAATCCCGTTCTGTTCTTTTGAGCATCAAGCTCGTAACTCATGCCGAAATACGTATAGTTCTGTATCTCGTCGATGGCCACGCGCAGACGGGTGTCGGTCTTTTGATAATTGAAGTTGCCTTCGATGTGGGTGCGTGTTTCTTTTTCCAGCGACTGGTCCCACCAGAGGTGTTTCGAGTGGTAACTCTTCTGGAAGAATTGTGGCATTATGCGGTGGAAATAGGCATTTGCTGCCAGTGTCACAGTATCGCCGAACAGTCGGAAATTCAGGTCGGTATCAAAATCAATTGCTAATCCTCCGGAATTCATACCTGTCAAGCCTATCTCGGCGCTCAGATTGAAATGGAAAGTGTCGCCTTCGTGGCGTGACAGCTGACCACCGACATTGAGCGCGTGGTCTGACCATTTGTTCATCATGTATCCTGTCGAGTCACTATTCAGAACAGGCATCTTGCAATTCTCCATCGCGAAGGATACAAAACCCTTTAAACCAGCTTTCATGTACTTGTTGAACCCTTCGAGCAATGCCAGCGCGAGGGTGTTTTTGACGTAGAGGTATTTGGTATTGTCGTAGATGGAGTCACCACTGTAGGCATGCTCGTCGTTCATGTCGTAATACGTGTTGCCATAGTAGTTCTGGGGCGTCTGGTAGGCCTGATAGATGCGGTCGTAGTTGTTAAGTTCCAGCGTGTGGATAAAACTAGTCACAGGTACGAAGACTTTCTTCATGTTCTTATCTTCTTCGGCCTCTTTCTCAGCCACTGCCCGCAGACTGTCCATCTTTTCATCTGTATCCACCTTGATACGTGTCGAGTCGTTGGCGATGTCTGTCTTTGCCATATCAGGCTGGTCGCCCATGATTTTTGCATCGTCAGGACGGCCAAGAGGCTTTTTGTCGGCAATGGTGCCACCCTTGCGACCTTCGGACATCGACAGATTCGGTTTTTTGCCTTTGTTTTCACGCTCTTCCTTCTGTTTGGCTGACTTCTCGGCAAATTCACGGGCCTTGATTTCCGCTTCGGTCATCTGCACCTTCTTGTAGAATCCGACGTTATAGCGGTGAGAGAAGAAGATGTGCTGGGAATTGTTGCGGTTCCAGTTCTGCTCCAGCACGGTGGGGATTTCATCCTCCGTATACTGTTCCTGCTGGGCCTCTGGGTGGGTGATGTAGTCATCATCGACGATACCTCCGTTCTCAGCGGTCTTGCGATGGTAGAACGTACCGAGGAAGTGCATCTGGTATTTGTCACCAGTATAGTATGTGTATATCGAGGAACGGAAATGGGCTGTGCTTTGATTGTCATAGTAGCCCATGCCATAGTGGTAGTCAAGGTCGAACCCGATTCCAAGGTTTTTGTTGACGTTGACACCAAACTTCCCATCGATGTGGTCCTCACCATGTTGCTGGTCGCCGCAGTTGTCGTAGGTAATGTTCGTATATGGCGACAGGGTGTTCATAAACTGAAACTGGTCAGGATCCTTTGTGGTATAACTATAGGCATCGGTGAAGAAAAAAGTGCTCATATAAGGGCGGTCTATGAAAATACGGCTCTGACGGGCTGTGTAGTTATTGCCTATCGTATTGTATTCTCCATAGACACCTGTGTTGTAGATGGTGTTTTGAAACAGGTGGTGCAGCGTGTCAGGGACGGTAGGCCGAATGTCGCCAAACCGACGGTCTATCGTCCAGAAACGCACACCATACGGCACTTCTTTATTTCTCGATGTGGTGTCGTTGCTATTGGGATTGAAATTGCTGCTGTTGCCGTATTCGTCGCGCTGGGTGAAATTACCGTTGTCATCCAGTTGGTTATACGTCTGAGCCTGCACGATGGTTGTCGTGCAGACCAGCAGCAAGAGCAGAGTGATGATATTTTTCATACTTTAAACATGCGCAATGAGGCCTCTGCAAACTTGACAACCATAGAGATGAGGATGATGTAGATGCCAGTCTCCTTATGGTGTGTAAAGTAGAAGATGAGTCCTACGATGGCTCCCAACATGAAGATGATGTTCAGCCAATTGCGTATTACGGTAGTGTTCATTTCAGCAGTGATTCGAATTTGTTAAATATGAAATCCTTGCGGTCGATGGTCTTACGACGGAACTTGCCCATGAAAGGATAAAGCTTCGTGTTCTTCTTGTTCACAGCCACGTCGTCGGTAATCCACTCTTCAGCTCTGAGCTTCTGAGGTTTGCGATTCTCGTCGTAAAGATAGTGGATGTGTTTGAAAGAGACCTCTGCCTCGCCGTCCTTGCAATTGACCTCAATGACATAATACAGACGGGTCTGGTCGAGCATGAGTGCTGACTTCTTAAATATCAGCCATTCTTCAAAGCTGGCTCCGATTTTGTGATTTTCTGTATCTTCGACGACAAACAGGCTATGTATCTGGTTCGAAGCCTTGGTCATCCTGTCGATGTAGTTGTGCAGAATGTCATAAATCTGGGTGGCACTTTTTCCTGGAGCCTTGATGGTCTTGGTGAATACGACCTTTCCGTCTACCACAGGGACGGCACCGCGGAGATACTTCGCGTTAGGATTATCTTTTTCAACCTTTACGGTATCCATCTCTTGAAATTCGGGCAGCTCCCAAGCGTTCTCTTGTGCCCGCATGCTGACGGGTATAACGGCCAGCAATATCATCAGTAACTTTTTCATAATCTTGTCGTTTTTGTCTATTTTCGTGCAAAAGTACGAATAATAATTGTCAATCGGACAGAAAAAGGGCTGTTTTTAAACTTTCATCCTCTATTTTAAATTTATTTAAGTTCTGATTCCTGTTGCAGAACTTATTTAAGCTCCAACTCCTTTTGCAGTCGGATGATCTCATCGCGATATTGTGCAGCCTGTAGGAAATCGAGTTTCTTGGCAGCATCTTTCATCAGACGAGTAGTCTCGGCAATGCTCTTTTCCAACTGAGGACGCGTCATGCGCTCGATGATGGGATCGGCAGCAAAGGCAGCCTGAGCGCCTTCAATACCAAACGAGGCACGTTGCAACTCTTTGGCATCGCTGGAGTCTCCCGTCGTCAACGAGACGCTCAGCGCCTTCTTGATTTGCGTAGGTGTGATGCCGTGCTCTTCGTTGTATTTCAGTTGCTTGGTACGTCGGCGCAGGGTCTCGTCGATGGTGAGCTGCATGGAGGCCGTGATGGTATCGGCATACATGATGACCTTGCCATTGACGTTTCGTGCAGCACGGCCAGCCGTCTGTGTCAGACTGCGGTGTGAGCGCAGGAATCCCTCTTTATCCGCATCGAGAATGGCCACCAGCGATACTTCTGGCAGGTCGAGACCCTCGCGTAGCAGGTTTACACCCACCAGCACATCGTAAGTGCCGTTGCGCAGGTTCTCGAGAATTTTTACGCGGTCCAATGTTGTCACCTCGCTGTGGATGTAGGCTGTCTGCACACCGTGGTTCAACAGGTATTCCGACAGTTCCTCTGCCATGCGCTTGGTCAGTGTAGTCACCAATGTACGCTCCTTACGGCTGATGCGTTGCTGGATTTCCTCCATCAGGTCGTCAATCTGGTTTTCTGTGGGACGCACCTCAATCTCTGGGTCTAACAGTCCAGTGGGGCGGATAAGCTGTTCGACGACGACACCCTCGGCCTCATTCAGTTCATAATCAGCAGGGGTGGCTGAGACATAGATGATTTGATGGGTCAGTTGCTTGAATTCGTCAAAGGTCAGCGGACGGTTGTCGAAAGCCGCTGGAAGACGGAATCCATATTCTACGAGATTTGTCTTGCGAGCCCTGTCGCCACCATACATGCCGCCAATCTGGGGTACGGAGACGTGGCTCTCGTCGATGACCATCAGGAAATCGTCAGGAAAGAAGTCCAGCAGACAGTAGGGGCGCTCGCCAGCCTCGCGTCCATCGAAATAGCGCGAATAGTTCTCAATGCCTGAACAATGGCCCAGTTCCTTAATCATCTCCATGTCGTATTCTACGCGTTCCTTGATACGCTGGGCCTTGATGTTGTCGCCCAGTTCCTCGAAGAAGGCTATCTGCTTCACCAGGTCGTCCTGAATATGACGGATGGCGATGTTGGTCTGTTCCTCTGTCGTCATAAAGAGATTGGCAGGATAAAGCTTGTATTCGTCGAAAGAGGACATTCGTAACATGGTGTAGGCATCCAGTTCCTCAATGGCATCTATCTCATCATCCCAGAATGTGACCCTCAAAATGGCCTCACTGTAGGGAATGGCGATGTCAACGGTATCACCTTTCACGCGGAAGTTGCCACGCTTCAGTTCAATGTCGTTACGGACGTATAAGGCAGCGACTAATTTTCTTAACAAAACATTGCGGTCGATGATTTGTCCGCGATGAATTTCAATGATGTTTTCGTTCAATGCCACTGGACTCCCCATGCCGTAAATACATGAAATAGAAGATACAACGATAACGTCCTTCCTCCCTGACATTAAGTTACTTACTGCTCGCAGACGAAGGCGGTCTATTTCGTCATTGATGGACAGGTCTTTTTCTATGTATGTATCTGTTGTCGGCAGATAGGCTTCTGGCTGGTAATAGTCATAATAACTGACATAATACTCCACCGCATTGTCTGGGAAAAAGCCCTTCATCTCTTCGTATAACTGGGCTGCCAGCGTCTTGTTGTGGCTCAGGATGAGCGTAGGTCTTCCAGCGTTGGCAATGACATTGGCAATAGTAAAAGTCTTACCAGAACCCGTGACACCCAGCAACACCTGTGCCTGGTCGCCACGTTCCAAACCGTCCGTCAATTGGCGGATAGCTTCGGGCTGGTCGCCTGTCGGTTTGTATTTTGATGTTAAATGGAAGTCCATAATGGTGCAAAATTACGAAATATTTCCTAATAAACAGCCTAAATCCCTAATTTTTATCAAAAAACCTTTGGTTTTCGCAGGAAAATGCGTAATTTTGCACGTCAAAATCGAAAGAGATGAATAAAAACAGCATCATAACACTTTGTATGGCATTCCTGACGACAGGTTGCGCGTCTGAGTTCAGTACCGTTTTAAAGTCTACTGACAGGGATTTTAAATATGAATATGCCAAACAATGTTTTGCACAAGGAAAATTCGGCAACGCCATCACGTTGCTCTCTGAGGTGGTGACGGCACAGAAGGGTAGGCAGAATGCCCAGGAAAGTCTCTATATGCTGGCTATGGCACAATATTGCAATAGGGATTATGAGGCTGCAAGTGCTACCTTCCGTAAATATTTCCAGAGTTATCCGAAAGGTGATTTTGCCGAGCAGGCATCGTTCTATGTGGGACAGTCGCTCTTCGAGAGTATGCCTGACCCCCGTCTGGACCAGTCGTCAACGGTAGGAGCCATTAATGCCTACCAGAATTTCATGGACTACTTCCCTGAGTCGTCATTAAGGGAGGAGGCTCAGAAGCGACTTTTCATCCTGCAGGACAATCTGGTCATGAAGGAGTATTTGTCTGCTGAACTCTATTACAATTTGGGAGGATATTTCGGCAATATCAATTCCAATACGGAGTCCAACTACGAGTCGTGCATCATTACGGCAGAGAATGCACTGAAGACGTATCCTTATACGTCGTTGCGCGAGAAGTTCTCGGTGCTCATTATGAAGAGTAAGTTTGAACTGGCTCAGAATAGTTCTGAAGAAAAGCGTCTGGAACGTTACCGCGATGCAGAAGACGAGTGTTACGGATTCCTCAATGAATTCCCAGAGTCGGAAAACTGCAAGACGGCTGAGAAGTTTATTGCCAAATGCAAGAAGATAACAAAAGATTGATAAAATAAGAAAGTTTATTATAGAATATGGATTACAAGAAATCAAAAGCACCGGTTAATACCGTGACCCGTAACATCATGGATCTTTGCGAAGATACAGGCAATATCTATGAGAGTGTGGCAATCATTGCCAAGCGCGCCAACCAGATTAGCGTACAGATTAAGGAAGACCTCAGCAAGAAACTGGCTGAGTTTGCTTCGTATAACGACTCGTTGGAGGAGGTATTTGAGAATCGTGAACAGATAGAAATCTCACGCTATTACGAGAAACTCCCCAAGCCCTCACTGCTGGCTACGCAGGAGTTCGTCGAGGGTAAGATCTACTGGCGCGACCCTGCCCGTGATTCTCAGCAGTCTGCAAATTCTGAAGGAGAGCGTCTGTCATGATACAGCGTATACAAACACTGTATCTGCTGGTAGCAGTCATTCTGGGGATGGTGTTCTTCCTGGCGTGGCCGTTGTTCATCGTCCAGATACTGGCATCGGCCATCAGCCTATATACCATCTTCCTCTACAAGCGCCGTAAGGTTCAGGCAAACCTTTGCCTGTGCAGCATATTTGTATGCCTGATATGGTATATTGTGCTGGCAGTACTCATCCATCAGGGGAAACTCACTGAACAACTGCCTCTGACAGCGGCATTGCCGATGGTTGCGGCCATTCTTTGCTTTATGGCTCGCAGGGCGATACTTGCCGACGAGAAGCTGGTACGTGCTGCCGACAGGATACGTTGAACAATAGAAGCATAAGTGGGAAAAACGGCCACCTCGTTCTGATAAGGCACGCTTCCCACTTCTTTGTGTCTTCTTCTCTATAATATAATAAGGTGTAAATGATGAAAAGGATAATAGCCATAACCTGCTGTTTGCTGATGGTGCTCGCTGTTGGGGCACAGAAGAAGGAAATCAGTCAGGCAAAGACATATATCAAGAGCGGCAAGGACAAGGAATTCGTTTCAGCCGAGAAGCTGATGACGGGTCTGTTGGCGAAGGATACTGCCAACAGGCAGAATCCCAAGATTTACGACACCTGGTACGAGGCTGTCATGAAACAGTATGAGGCCGCCAACGAGAAACTTTACCTGAAGCAAAAGTACGACACGGTACAGTTCTTTGGCCTTATCCGCAAACTCTACCAGATCGCAGAGACGCTCGACACCCTGGATGCCCGTCCGGACAAGAAGGGACGCGTCCGTCCGGAATACCGTTCTGACCACGCCCGCCAGCTTGACCTCCTGCGTCGTAACCTATATTATGGAGGAACTTTTCAGGTGCGTAAGGCGCAGTATGCCGATGCCTTCAGTTTCTTGTCCACTTACCTGGATGCTGCCTACCAGCCGCTCTTTCAGGGTTATGACTACCTGAAGAACGACTCGCTGATGGCGCAGGCTGCCTATTGGGCAACATTCTGTGGCTATAAGCTGCGTCAGCCTGAGGAAACGTTGCGCTATCATACGTTGGCTCTGAATGATACCGACAAACGGGATTTTACGTTGCAATATGTTTGTGAGGCATATAGTCAGCAGCAAAATGATTCTGGCTTGGTGGCTATGTTGAATCTGGGCTACGACGAATATCCTGAACATCCTTACTTCTTCCCACGGCTGGCAGACTACTATACGGATAATGGACAGTATGACGACGTGTTGAAACTGACGGAGCAGGGACTGAAGAAAAATGCCGACAACCAGCTTTTCCTTTTGGCTCAGTCTGTGGCACAGCTGAATGCCGGCTACTACGACGAATGCCTGGAAACCAGCGAGCGGCTTATTGCCCTCAACGACAGCATGCCTGAGGCTTATTATAATCTTGCAACGGTTTATTTGAACAGGGCCTTGAAGGTTGAACAGGAAAACGAACCGCGTAAGAATCATGCCAAGCTCATCAAACTGTATCAGGATGCACGGCCCTATATGGAAACCTATCGGAAACTGGCTCCGGACGACAAAAAACGATGGGCTCCGGCACTTTACCGCATCTACCTGAATTTGAACATGGGGAAGCGTTTTGATGAGATTGACAGGGTGTTGAAGACGCTGAATACTTAAAAAAAGCAAAAAAATACGTCAAGTGATACTGATTTTGAAAAAGAATCAGTATCTTTGCGTATTATAAAACCAATCTAAAACAAATTGTATTATTATGGAAAATAACGCTCAGTTAATTGCACAGTGCGAGGCATTGGCAAAAGTATGGCTCTCTCCGGCCTTCGACGAGGAGACACGTAAGGAAGTACAGGCTATGTTGGACAACCCCGACAAGTCGGATCTTATCGACGCTTTCTATCAGAACCTCGAGTTCGGTACAGGCGGTCTGCGCGGCATCATGGGTGCTGGTACGAACCGCATGAACAAGTACATCGTAGGTATGGCTACACAGGGTTTCGCCAACTACATCAACAAGGCATTCCCTGGCAAGCAGAGTGCCGTCGTTGTAGGTCACGACTGCCGCAACAACGGACGTATGTTCGCTGAGACCGTTGCCGACATCTTCTCGGCTAACGGCATCAAGGTGTATCTCTTCGAGAGCCTGCGTCCTACGCCGGAGATTTCGTTCGCCATCCGTCAGCTCGGCTGTCAGGCTGGTGTCAACGTCACCGCTTCCCACAACCCACGCGAGTACAACGGCTACAAGGCTTACTGGGACGACGGTGCACAGGTGCTGGCTCCGCACGACAAGGGTATCATCGACGAGGTGAACAAGGTGAAGATCGAGGATGTGAAGTTCGAGGGCAACAAGGACCTCATCATTCCTATCGGTGGTGAGATGGACTGGGACTACATCCAGGCTGTCAAGGAGGCTATGGTCGATCAGGACGTCATCCTGCGCCAGAAGGACCTCAACATCGTCTATTCGCCCATGCACGGTACAGGTCGCGTAATCGTCCCGATGGCTCTGCGCTCTTGGGGCTTCCAGAACATCCACGTTGTACCCGAGCAGATGGTCATCGACGGCAACTTCCCAACGGTTGTCAGCCCCAACCCGGAGAATGCTGAGGCTATGACCTTGGGTATGAAGTTAGGTACCAAGCTCAATGCTGACCTCGTGATTGCTTCTGACCCCGATGCTGACCGTCTGGCCATCGTCTGCCGCAACTCGAAGGGAGAGTGGGAGATACTGAATGGTAACCAGACATGTATGATGTTCTCGTGGTACATCATCGCCAACAAGAAGAAGCTCGGCCAGCTGAAGGGCAACGAGTTCCTGGTAAAGACCATCGTGACCACCGAGGTGATTGCCAAGATTGCACAGAAGAACGAAGTGGAGTACAAGGACTGCTACACCGGCTTCAAGTGGATTGCCAACGAGATTCGCGTCAACGAGGGTAAGAAGAAGTACATCGGCGGTGGTGAGGAGTCGTTCGGCTTCCTGCCTTACGACAAGGTTCGCGATAAGGACTCCCCCGCATCAATCTGTCTGATCTGTGAGATTGCCGCATGGGCTCGCGACAATGGTATGACGCTCTACGACCTGCTGATGAACATCTACAAGGAGTACGGCTTCTCGAAGGAGGTAACCATCAATGTGGTACGTCCGGGCAAGAGCGGTGCCGATGAAATCAAGCAGATGATGACCGACTTCCGCGTTAATCCTCCGAAGGATCTGGGTGGCTCGAAGATTGTGTTGGCTAAGGACTTCAAGAGCCTCGAGGCCAAGAAGGCTGATGGTAGTGTCGAGAAACTCGACATGCCTGACACCTCTAACGTGCTGCAGTGGTTCTGCGAGGATGGCACGAAGGTCAGCGTCCGTCCTTCTGGTACCGAGCCGAAGATTAAGTTCTACACGGAGGTCAAGGATGCCAGCTTCGCTGGTGCTGCTGACTACGAGCGCTGCTCGAAGGCTGCTGAGCAGAAGATTGAGGCTATCAAGAAGAGCCTGAACCTCTAAGTGATAAGCGACAAAAAAGAGAAGAGGATGTGTCACACTTGGCACATCCTCTTTTCATTTCATTTGCGACTGCAAATAAGCCCCTTGCCTCTTACATCTTACAGCTCTGTACGAGGATGGTTGAGCTGATGGCCGTCAGGATCGTAATGATGATCTGAACGATTTTGTTAATAGTATCCTTTTTCA